>NZ_LZMK01000048.1:0-6704 GCF_001665865.1 Nocardia sp. 852002-20019_SCH5090214
TTCCGCGACCGCGGCCTGCTCGCCGAACTCGCACCCTCCGTGTCGCTGCGGGTGCAGGGCGCGCAGCCGCGTAGCGACGAGGATGTGCAGGCGCGGTGGGACCTCGAGTTCGTCCACCACGTTGCCGAACAGCACACCCACGACGCCGCGGCCGCCGAACACAGTCGCCGCGTCTCCCACGACAACGCGCTCGCCTACGCCGACGCTCGCACCGGTGTGCGCGGAGACCTTCGGCCCGAGTTGCCGTTCCACGGCGACAGCGTCGACTACACCCGCGAAGCCATGACCCCGATCTCGGGGTGGCGCTGCGTCGCCTGCTTCATCGAACGCTCGAACCGCGACCAGCGCCTCATCCACTCCACAAGTGGACGGCGGCGTAGCGACGACGGGTTGTGCGACTCCTGCCGCAGCGACGACCGCACCCCGCGCCTGCCCGAGCTCCCCGCTGGGTTCACCGCCACCGATCTCGCCCGCACGTACTGCCGGTTCCTGGCCACCAGCTATCCGGGTGCCGCGCCCGCCCTGCTCGCTGAGACCCGCCGCCGCGCGCCGCGCTGGCTGACCGCCATCATCGACGAACACCTTCCCCAGCCTGAACACATCGAGCAGGCCGCCGACTCGAAGGCCGACGTCGAAACCGTTGCGGCACAGGCCAAGCCTGTGACCCGTCGCCGTCGTGGCCCGGTGACCGGTGCCGGGCAACGCCAGGCCCGCTGCGAAGGGTGCACCCGCATCCGCGCCATCCACGACGACGGGTTCTGCACCGAGTGCCGCGTCTGGCTCGGCCTCGTCACCCCACCCACACGCCAGACCGTCGCCGCCTAAAACGCGCGAGTCTCGATGCCCGGTCCGTCGCGGTGACACCCCTCCTGCGACGGACCGGCCACCACTCATCCTCTCCTGCAAGGAGTTTCTCGTACACGACCTGCTCATCTTCGTCGTCGGACTGCTCATCGGCTTCGCGCTCTCCGGCCAACCCGCTCATGACCGTCCACGGCACCCGCACGCCGGGCGACGACAAGCGCCCGCGCGACTGACCCGCTGCGCCGCGCGACCGCGGCGCTGTCGTGCTCGCTGCGTCGCCGTGGGGCGTGCGACAGCCGGCTCGCAGGCCCCAGCACTCTCCACATTCACTCTCACCCACTCACCCCAACACTCACTCACCCACAACACCACCTATTCCACTCACACCCATAACCCCATAACCCCATAACCCCTCACCCCCACATTCACTCACCCACCGCAAACCTCTTGCATCACGGAAGATAAGAATTTCCTTACAACCTGGCGAAATGCGCACTTTTGATAAAAACTACCTCCCTTCAACCTCTGGAAATTCCCGGTCCGTTGAGCTTGTGATGGATATGTGACGGCGACACTGCACAAAATTCTCGCCGGAGACAGCTACCGCTATTACCTGCGTCAAGTCGCTGCCGCCGACTCGACCGACCGCGGGCCCGGCACATTGGCCGACTACTACTCCTCTCACGGTGAGCAGCCCGGCACATGGTGGGGCAACGGACTGGCCGCCCTAAACCTGTCGCCCGGCGACGAGGTCACCGAAGAACAGATGAAGGCGCTGTTCGGTCAGGGCCGCCACCCCGACGCCGAAGCGATCGCCGCGCGCATCATCGCCACCGAAATCTCCTCGGGGGCCACCGTCGAAGAAGCGAAAGCAACAGCCGAGCGAGCCACCCGTTTAGGCAACCCGTATCGCACATTTTCCGGGGAAAACGAGTTCCGGAAACGGTGCGCGGAGGCATTCGCCGCGCACAATATCGACGCCGGTATCGAACCTCGGGCGGCAATTCCGGATGCGGTCCGGTCCCGGTTACGCACTGAAGTGGCGACCGCGATGTTCGCCGAAACCTATGAGCGGCTGCCGTTGGATGATCGTGAGTTGTCGGGGTTCGTCGCGAAGATCTCGCGCCCGAAATCGGCGGCGGTCGCCGGTTTCGATATCACTTTCTCTCCGGTCAAGAGCGTGTCGGCGTTGTGGGCGATCGCCCCGAAACCCGTCGCCGACCGCATAGCCGCCGCCCACGACGCCGCCGTGAACGACGCGCTCGACTGGCTGCAGAAGCACGGGATCTTCACTCGCGCGGGCCGCAACGGGGTACGCCAACTCGACGTCGACGGCATCATCGCCGCCCGGTTCATCCATCGCGAATCACGGTGCGGGGACCCGGATCTGCACACCCACGTCGTCATCGCCAACCGGGTCCGCGGCAGCGATGGCCGCTGGCGCACCCTCGACGCGGCGGTGATCTACCAGTACATGGTCACCGTCAGCGAGATCTACAACACTCGCCTCGAACACCGCCTGCACGCCGATATCGGTGTCGAGTTCACCGAACGTCCCGGCACCGACCCGAACAAACGCCCCATCCGTGAAATCGCCGGCATCCCGATGGCGTTGATCCGGCACTGGTCACGCCGCGACACCACGATCCGCCACCGCCTGGGTGAGCTGACCGTCGACTTCCACCAGCAACTCGGACGTGAACCCACGCCCACGGAAATGTGGCACCTCGCCCAAGTAGCGACCCTGCAAACCCGGCCAGCCAAACACCTGTCCCGATCCTGGGCCCAGCAACGCCGCGACTGGCATGCCGACGCCGCCACTGTCCTCGGCGGGCAGAACCACCTCGACCACCTCGTCGCCACAACCCTGAACCGGCCATCACACCCGCGGCCAAGCCCCGACCAAGCCGACGTCGGCGATATCGCTCGCGAGGTCGTGCAGGTGGTATCGGCGCAGCGTTCGGTCTGGAAATACCACCACGTCCGCGCCGAAACCGAGCGCCGCATCCGTGCGGTCACCAATCGCGACAACTGGGCTTCGGTCGCCGACGCCGTTGTCGCCGAAGCGCTCTCGCCCCGGCATTCACTCGCACGCACCGACCCCGAGATCGCTGCCGAGCCCGCCCTGGCCACGGTGCCCGAACCGTTCCAGCGTGACGACGGCGCCAGCGTCTACACCCGCGCCGGCACACAGGACGTCACTTCTGCGCGCCAACTCGATCTCGAATGCCGCCTCGCCGAACTCTCGGTGCAACCCGGCGCACGCCCGATCGACGAGAGGTTCGTGACCGCCGCCATCACCGCCTACAACGCCGATCCGGCGAACCGCGGCAAGAAACTCAACGCCGGCCAAACCGCCATGGTCACCCACTTCGCCACCTCCCCCGCGCGCATCGCCGTCGCCTCCGCACCTGCGGGCACCGGGAAAACCACCGCCATGCGCGTGCTCGTCGACGCCTGGCGCGCCTCCGGCGGAACAGTGCTCGGCCTGGCCCCCGAGGCCGCGCCCGCCGCGATCCTCGCCGAAGCCACCGGCGCCCGCGTCGAAACCGTCGACCGACTCCTGCACATCCTTGATCGACACCGACCACGCAATGACCCCGAAACCGCGCCATCGGCCGACGATTTCCCCGCCGCCGTACCGATGTGGGTCCACCAAATCGGCGAACTCACGCTGGTGATCGTCGATGAACATGTCAAGCTGTCGGATCGAAAACGGCTGCGGCTGTTCGAATTCCTCACCGCCCAGGGGGCCACCGTCCGGTGCGTCGGCGACGACAAACAACTGCCCTCGATCGACGCCGGCGGCGCCGGGATAGACGGCACCCACGCCCCCGATACGATCACGTTGACGCACGTGGTGCGCTTCGCCGACACCGCCGAAGCCACCGCCGGACTCGCACTGCGCGACGGCGACCCATCAGGACTCGGCTTCTACCTCGACCACCAGCGCATCCATTCCGGCAGCGCCGCCACCATCGCCGACAAAGCCTACGGCGCCTGGTTCGCCGACAAACACGCCAACCGCGACGCGATCATGCTCGCCCCGACCCACGACATCGTCACCGACCTCAACCACCGCGCCCGAACCGACCGCCTCGCCCGCACCACCGAAATAGCCTCCGCTACGACGGTATTGGGCGACGGGTTGTCCGCGTCCGCCGGTGATGTCGTCTGCACCCGCCGCAACAACCGCCGCCTGGCCCTGGGTGAACGCGACTGGGTGCGCAACGGCTACCGCTGGCGCGTCGACACCGTCCACGCCGACGGCAGCCTCACCGTCACCCATCTGCGCCCCGGCGGCCGGCCCGGCGACGCCACGGTGCTTCCGCCCGAATACGTCGGCCTGCATGTGCGTCTCGGGTACGCGATGACGATCGATTCCGCCCAAGGCACCACCGCCGACGCCTGCCATACCGTGCTCACGGGCAGCGAATCACGCAACCAGCTCTACGTCGCGATCACCCGCGGAATCCACGCCAACCACCTCTACGTCCCCACCACCATCGACGGCAGCGAAGCCTCTTTCTGGACCGAACCCGCCATCCTGCCCCGCACCGCCGTCGAAGTCCTGCAACACATCCTGGCCTGCGAGGCCACCCACACCAGCGCCCACACCGCCCTGCGCGACGCCCTCGACCCCTACCGCCGGCTCGGCCGCGCTGTCGACATCTACCTCGACGCCATCGGCGTCGCCACCGAACACACCCTCGGCGCCGACGCCCTCACCCGGCTCGACCACGAGGCCGAAACCCTGCTGCCCGGACTCACCGACGCACCCGCCTACCCCACCCTGCGCCAGCACCTGGCCATCCTCGCCCTCGCCGGCCACGACCCCGTCACCGCGCTGCGCGAGGCCATCGATGAACGCGAACTCGACACCGCGAAAGACCCTGCCGCCGTGTTGGACTGGCGCCTCGACACCAGCGGCGCACACTCCACCGGAACCGGACCCCTGCCCTGGCTGCTCGGCCTGCCACACCGGTTGTCCGACCCGGAACTTGCCGGCCAGCTACACGCACGTCGACGCATCGTCGCCGACCTGACCACCCAGATCACCATCGACGCCCGAACCTGGACCGCCGCCGGCGCACCGGTCTGGGCACGGCCCCTACTCGGCAATCGCGAGCTGATCGCCGAGCTGGCGGTGTGGCGGGCCGCCAACCACGTCCCCGACACCGACCTGCGCCCCACCGGCCCCGACCGTTTTCCCGCCCGCGAACGCGACCACCAAACACGGCTGAACGCCCGGGTGACCGATGCGCTGGGGGACCTGCACACCGCCACCCATACCTGGGAGCCACTGGTCAAACGCCTCGACACCCGCATCACCAGCGACCCCTGGTGGCCCGTCCTCGCCAACTATCTCGACACCGCCGCCGCGGCCGGACTCGACATCGACACCCTGCTCACCAACGCCACCGCCACCCGTCCGCTGCCCGACGACATGCCCGCCGCCGCCCTCTGGTCACGCCTGCGCCTCGACCCCTCCGCGCTCACCACCCACCCCGGACAGCCGCTACGCCCCGACTGGACACCGCACCTGCACGACATCCTCGGCCACGACGTCGCCGACCACGTCATCGCCGATCCCGCCTGGCCACGCCTGGTCGCCGCCATCGACACCGCACCCCCCGACTGGACACCCCACGACCTGCTCGCCACCGCATACGAATTGCTCCTCACCGCCACTGATGACACCACGTCACCACTGCGTGCCGATCAACTCGCCACCGCCTTGGCCTGGCGCATCGAAATACTCACCCACGCGACACCCGCCAGCGGAAACCGCCACACCTCAAGCGAATACGAGAACCGCATGCCCTCACCTGACCCCGACCACCGAGACTCACACCTCGGTGACCACAACGCGCGCCCGGCGCCGGCCGACATTGTTCACACCATCGGTGACCTGGTCTCCTCCCACCGCATCGACGAAGCCCGAAAAGCCTTCACCCGCCTCACCGCCGACCTCGACGACACCGAACGCGACATCCTCCGACGCGTCATCACCACACTGACCACCCGCGCCTACCCCACCGCGGTAGCGCGCCTGCGCTGGGCCGCCGACCGCTACCCCGAACACCGCGCCCTGATCCTCGCCGCCATCCCCACCACCAACCCCCACCTCTACCAACCCTCCGACAACACCGAACCCGGACGCGACCCGCGCACCGCAGCACGCGACCACACCGAACGAATCGACCCCACTCACCGGCGTCCGGCCCGCCCCGACCGACGCCGTGACTCCTTCGACACCTACAACCATTCCTTTGCCGACGTCGACACCGACCCCACCCACATGCCCGTCCCCGAAGGCACCGGCACCACACGACACCAGCCCACCCGCGAAACACCAGAACGTTCCGACACCACCAGCTTCCTCGCCGGCGCCGGCCACACCGTCGACTACGACCGCTACGCCGTCCAAGACCACCACCAACTCCCCTGCCTGGCATGCGGACTCGAACGCGCCCGCACCGACAACCACCCGGACCACTGCGACGACGGGCTCTGCAGCACCTGCCGCGACGACCACCAACCCGGCATCCCCGACCACGACCCCGCTGACCACACCACCGCCCGCTGCACATTCATCACCAACCACCACCCGCCCGCCGCAGCACTGGGCCTTCTGCGAAAAGACTGGCGCCACACCCGAAACCCCGCCGAACGGGCCACCATCGAAACCTTCGCCGACACCCTGCTCGCAGACGACACTCCGCACAACGCGAGCTCGGCACCCGATATCGACTTCGACGGCGCATTCGATCCGTCCGACCCCACACACATGCTCACCGACACCGAACTCACCCAAGCCATCGGCACACTCGAACGGCGCATCCAGCTCGCCGACAACGAAGCGATCATGTACGGGCCAGCACCCGGCACCACCAGCA
>NZ_LZMK01000049.1:0-676 GCF_001665865.1 Nocardia sp. 852002-20019_SCH5090214
AAAATGATGATGAGGAAATTCGCCGCGACCGCCGCCATGCTGGTCGCCGCCGTCGGCGTCGCGGCCGGTACCGCGAACGCCGACCCCGCCGCCCCCGCAGCGCCCGAAAGCGTCTACTACAAGGCCAGCGTCGTCGACAACGACAAAGCCGTTATCAAGACCGACGGTGGCTCGATCGTCAACGAAGACGGCATGCTCAAGATCAAGGCCGCCAACGGCGCCGTGCTCGCCGGCACCCCGCTGAACTTCCGGGTCGACGACTTCGAGTTCCCGATCGCCGCCGACATCTCCGGCAACACCGCCACCCTGACCCCCCAGTACGACGTGGCGCACGCGGTCTACAAGCCGGTCGCCCTCCCCTTCGAGGACTCGGCCCCCTTCAAGACCCCTTACGACCGTGAGGTCGCCGCGTTCAACCGCCTGAAGGACACCATCTCCACCGGTGCCACCATCGGCACGCTGGCCGGTGGTATCGGCGGCGCGGTCATCGGCTGCATCGCCGGCGCCGCCCTCGGTGTCGTCGCCACCGGTGCGCTGGCCACCCTGTTCGGCCTCGGCCCGCTCGGCGGCTGTGTCGCCGGTGCCGCCGCCGTCGGCTTCCTGGGGGTGCTCGCCGGGCAGATCTTCATCACCGCCCCGGTCGCCATCGGCGCCGCGATCCAGTACTTCGCCACCA
>NZ_LZMK01000050.1:0-5536 GCF_001665865.1 Nocardia sp. 852002-20019_SCH5090214
TGCAGGTCGCGCAGTAGCCGGTCGCGGTGGTCGCGGGCCTCGGCGCTGAGTTTTCCGAGTTCGACGCGTTCGTCGGGTGGGAGTCTCGCGTGGTGGAGTTTGTAGTCGAGAATGTCCAGTTCTCGTTCGATGGCTTCGAGGGTCTGGACGCTGTTTTCCTGCGGGCCGAGGTGGGTGAGCTGGGCCAGAACGGTCTCGTATTCCTCGCGAAGACTGGGCATGCGATCACTCCCCCTGCGGTTCGATGCGGTCTGTGTCGAGGGTAGCCCGCGCATCGACATTGTTTGTGCCGCAGCGGATCCTGCTTCGGGCAGCATCTTTTCGCCCTGCGGTGTCGGTGGCGGCGGGCACCATGGATAGGCACCCGACAGTGGTGCGCCGCAGGGGAATTCGCCAGGGAGGGCTTCGATGGGCCGCAGTATCAGCAACCATTACGAGTGGTGGACCGATGAACGCTATGTCGAGCTGACCGATCTGCTCCGGACAGATCTGACCGTCAGCGAGATCGCCGAACGCACCGGACGCAGCACCACCGCGATCCAGGCACAGCTCAAAAGGCTGCTCCCGCCGGACTACAAGCTGGCAGCACGCAAGGCCGAGAAACTCGTGCGGGACCTGTTGCGATCAGGGGACTTCGACTGGCGCCAGCCTTTGCGTGAGCACGAGGCCCGCGCCAACCGGATCTACTGGGACCCCGACATGAACGACACCCTGCGATACGGGTGGGAGCAGGCGCAGCCACTCCAGGAGCTGACCGAGGCTCTGGGGGCCTCCGAACTGGAAGTCGCCCGGCAGCTGATGCGGCTGGGGCTGGCCGAGAACTCGCGGGAGACCGCCGAACGGCTGGGGTGCGACCCGGCAGGAACCTTGGCCGGCCGTCTGCGTCTGGCCGAGGACCGCGCCGCGGCCGCGGTATGGGTTCTCGTGGTCGACAACGCCCGCGGCACCGCCGCGATCCCCACCGGTGTCGCCGAACCTGAGAAGCGCCGCCGGCACATCTCGGTCCATCTCGACTTCGACACCGCCGACCTCGCACTCGGCGACATCCTGCGCGCACACGTCGAGGACGGCGGGGATCCTGGCGAGGTCACCGCCTCCATCGTGGAACGCAGCGTGGGCGATCTGGCCGTCGGCGCGGCGCCCGATCTGGCGGGGACGGTCGCTTCCGTACCGCGGCCCGGACTCGTCGACTTGGACGGGACAGACGAGGCCGCCGGTCCGGCTCGGTCGTCGGTCGACGACCGGTTCGCTCAGGCCGTCGACGAGTTGCGACGGGAGAGGGAATCGCAGGAGCAACTCGAGCGAGCCGAGCAACGGCAACGCCAGTCGGTGGCACAGGAATTCGCCGAGCAGGCCCAGCCGATCCTCACCGAAGCGGTCGAGAGGATCCGCCAGTACGAGGGTCTCGAGCTGCTGATTGTGCGGCCGAAGAAGAGGAAGTTCGAGCGAGCAGGACGGCTGTTCGGGGCGGATCGGGGCGAGCCTCAGCCGCGCTATGAGGTCATCGACCGGCAACGCTGCTGGCTGCTGCCCAGTTGGGTCACTCACGGATCCACGACAATGCTCTACGGGTCGATGCTGCTCACCGAACGCGCCGAGCTGGTCCACCTCGACGCCGGCACCCGTATCGCTGTCTGCGAGCAACCACGCACGGTCGCGATAGCGCAGCCTCCCCGCCCTGTCGATATCCGCGAGCACTTCAGTGACTTCGGGGCCGTGCCGGGCCGGGGCGATGTGTCGCCGCTGGATGTCCTGCGGACATACCTGGCCAGCTGCTGTGTCGAGCATGAGCATGCGCCCCTGCTGCCACCTGACCTGTCCGAATCCGAGAACTGACCCACTGCGCCCGTACGGGCCGGGCCTTCCACCACCTCCGGATCCCGGCGGCGCCGCGCAGGACCATCGACGCTGCCGCGAACCCCATCGCCAGGTGCCCCGAGCCCGCGAGGTTCGCCATGGTGCCTGCCAACCGTGCGGCTTCGGCGAGGCGAAGTATCGCCGCCTGGACTCGGTCGTCTCCAGGGGCCGGAGCGCATTCGGCGCACCGTGCGCGATCTCGGATCATCGGAGTGAGCGAATTGGTAACCATCGTGGCTGCCTTCCTTTTCGATGCGCTCGGCGATCACCGAACGCATCGCCAGGTAAGCGAGAAATCGGCGACGACCTCCGGGGTGGCGACGTAATCTCTGCTGTGTGCGCAGCTCAGCGGGGGTGTCGTCCGAATCTGATTCAGATCTGATGGCCCTGGAATCAGATCAGCACATCTGCGTCGTCCGATTGCGGCGCCGATGAGCGCAGCCGACCGTCCGGAGCTGCAGGAGCTGGCGACGGCATTGCGAACCGCCCGTGACACAGCCGGTTTCACCAACAAGGAGCTGTTGGACAAGATCATCGACCGCTTCAATCGGGAAGCTCTCGAACATGTCGGCAACAACCGCCGGCGGGCCGTGCTGTGGCACATGCTGAGCGAACCGCCTGTCACTCCCGACAAGTTGTCGCGGTGGATGCGCGGATGCAGCTGGCCCAGCGACTACGACGACCTCCGCCGTGTCACCTACGTGCTCGTGTGCGCAGCGGCGGAACGCGACCCGTCCTACACCTCACCCGATTTCAAGCGGTTGTGGGAGTGCGCGAAGCCCACGGCGAAGCGCCCTTCGTCGGCGCGCACCAGCGACCAGGCGCTGCGCGACATGCTCACCGATATCGCCGACCAGCTCGACACCGCCCCCGTCTACTACCCCCGCGAACTCAGCCCCGTCCTGCTCGCGGACTCCATGACCGCCACACTTCTCGAACCCGACTGGCTCACCACCACCGACACCACCACCAACGCCGACCTGTACGCCGATATCGCGCGCACCGGTGGCGTCGCGGCCCTGCCCACGCTGTCCGCCGGGCGTCGCACCGTGCTGCTCGGCAACCCGGGCAGTGGCAAGACCACCATCCTCGCCGCGCTGACCGCCCACCGCATACGCACTGAACACCGCGCGCCCACCCTGTATCTGCGCCTGCCCGACCTCGCCGACACCCTCACCACCGGGAGGGCCAAAACACTCGATCAGGCGCTGACCTACCTCACTGTTGCCATCGCCACGGGCTACCGCGGCACGATCAGCGACGAGCTGATGCACACCATCAGCGACGCCATCCGCACCAACCCCCACACCCTGCTCGCGCTCGACGCCTGGGACGAGGTCTACCAGCCCGAACAGCGCGAGCACATCCGCACCATCCTCGGTCTTCTCGAAACCGTTCCCGCTTCGATCGTCATCACCTCTCGAATCACCGGCTACACCCGACCTTTCGAGAACCAAACCGAATACCTCACCGATGACCTCACCCCCGCGCAGACCGACACCTTCTTCACCCACTGGTTCACCCACCGTCCCGGCAGCGGGCACCAACGCGTCATCGACGCCCGCCGAGACTCCCGCGAGGTCCGCGACCTCGTCGCGATCCCGCTGATGGCCGGCCTGGTCGCCTTCGTCGCCGAACACAATCCCGTCCCCACCCGCAAACACGCCCTCTACCGCAGCTACATCACCCGATTCCTCGAACGCCCCTGGAAGCCCGCCGCCCAGCAACGCCGCGACCCACTACTCATCGCTCAACTCGAAGCCACCGCAACACAACTCGCGTGGGCCATGGCCACCACGCCCACTGCCAGCCCGCTCGGCCGATGGCACGACACCGCCACCGTCGCGCAACTACTCGACCGCATCCCCAGCCAGCACCAGACCAACCTCGCCGAGCTGCTCCACAAGGACGGGCTCCTCACACTCCACGGCCGGCCCAGCCCCAACAGCACCTCTCTCGAGCATCACTACCGCTGGCTGCATCGCACCATCCACGAACACCTCACCGGCCGATACCTCGCCCAACTCCACACCAGCGACCCCCGCCGCGCCGATCACCTCACCCGCATCGCCGCACTCCGCCCTGAATGGAGCACCGTTCTCGAGCACACGATCGGCCTGCTCGACGACGACACGCAAACGCGTGTCCTCGGCCAACTCGACACCTATGCTGCGGAAGGCGACCCGGGAAACCACATCTCCGAAAAGGTCGTCGCCCTCACCGTCGCCTCAGTCGGGCGCCGCCATCCCCGCGCTCAGCAAACCCTCGATTCCGAACTCGCTCAACATCATTACCGAAACGCATACCGAATAGATCCCGACATCACCGTCGACCACCTGATCACCCATCCCTCCACCGATTGGGAGAAGGCCGCCGAGATCGTCAGAGCCATCGACGAGGTAACGACGAAAAAGCAGTGCGAGCTGCTGGTCACAATCGTCCGACGTGTTGAAAAGTACGGTGCCTACCTCGAAGACGCCTTCGCCCTTCTCGCCCACTACGACCGGGCAAAGACCGACCAGCTCATCCTCGAACACATCGTTCGTCACATGAACTACATCTCGTACCCGACGGCCGGCTGTGGTGACGACCTGATCGATGCCCTGGAAGAAATCGTCGCGACAAGATCTGACTACGTACAGTGCATCGCCGCTTCCGCGATTCTCGACGCGAATCGACCCGACAGCGTGGCGCGAGTAGAGCGATCCATGAACCCTGCGGTATACCGACTGTTTTCACTGGAACAGCGAGATCCGGAGCGCAAACTCAACGACGAAACTGCGGACTACAGGAATTTCCCTGGCGCGATGGAAGTCCTCAACGGCAGCCACGGCGCCATATTGGCGCTGCGCGGCGGCGGTAGATGCCTCCACCCGCTTGATGCCGATTCTGATGTCGACGAAGTGGCCCGGCTCGGTTACTGGATGTTCCAATCCGGCTGGCACACCCCGCCGCGCGACCCATCGGGCACATGGACAATCGAACGAGCCTTGACCAGCCTCGCAATCGATGACCTCGCGAGCCCCCCTGATGCCATCGAGCCACTCACTGAGGCGAACCGTGCTATGTGCTGGCTTATCAATCATCAGACCCCCGAAGCGGTTCCATCGCTGATACGTCTTCACACCGCATACGAACAGACCACATGGTGGCGCAGAGTGGACGCCATCGAGGATCTACCCGCTGCCTGTTCGATCACCCCCACCTATGCCAAGGCCGTGTCGCGGTTGGAGTGGCCATCGATCTGGCGTGAAGCCGAGCCCACCGTGCGCACGTATGGATGGGACTCGGTCTATCTCTTCGCACAGTCCGATCAATTGCGATGCAGTTCGGACGCGATTCACGACATCGCAACCTACATCAGCCAACACAACATCGTTCCCACCGAGCAGTACCTCGTTCGACTACTCGAAAGCGACGTCACCGGTCTCACCGACATCGCTGCTCGGGCGCCGTGGCCGGACGCGCGGAAAGCGATCGTCGACATGGCCTACAACGCCTGCAGCCCCGACTATCTCGAAGAGAACTGGCCCCACATGCTCAAAGCCCTCAACAATCCGTCGCAGCACACACCCTGAAGCCAGCTGCGCGGCGACTCCGGCGCGCTCTGGATGCATGGCCGTGCAGCGAACATCACCCAGTCACCGCCGCCCACACCGGTACCAGGATCAGCGATACC
>NZ_LZMK01000051.1:0-5842 GCF_001665865.1 Nocardia sp. 852002-20019_SCH5090214
AGCAGCGGGGCGACGATCATCGGGCCGACTCCCCCGATGCCGGCCGACGACGGCACGACCGGGATGTAGACATCGACCACACGCTCGCGGGCCATCACGCACTCACCGGCAGCTCGGCGAATCCGCGGGCCTCGGCAGCGGTCAGGCCCAGCAGGCTCGCCCACCGGTCGACCTCCAGCCGCTCCGGAGCGACCGCAATCCGCATCGCCGCCGTCGCCTGCTCTCGAGTCAGCTGACGGCCGGGCAGGTAATCGACCACCCACAGCGAATCGCCGACGTAGTCGGCGTGATGGCGGGTGCCGTCGCTGGTCATGTGCCCGCCCGTGACCTGCACCGATGGGATAGCGGGTGCGGCCTCTCGACGCCAGACGGCGCGGCTCCAGGTGTCCGGAATGGTCATTTCGATCACAGTCCCCTTCTCTGACTTCCATGTAATGTCTGTCAGGTCTGTAAAGACTGTAATGACAAAGTCGACGACACGGCAATACCCTTTGTCTTGTCTGTCCTTACAGAGATGATGGAGACCATGAACAGGCGTCCGAGATGGAAGGTCGTGTACGACGACCTTCGCCAGCAGATCACCAGCGGCGAGTTGCAGCCTGGTGACAAGGTCCCGCCCGAGCTGGAGCTGGCCGAGCGCTACACCTTCAGCCGCCCTACGGTCCGGGAGGCGATTCGCCGCCTGGAGCAGGAAGGTCTTATCACCGCCGGCGTCTCAGGCATCGGCCGTACCGTGCGGACGCGGGACCTGATCACCTGGCACCTGACGAAGTTCGAGCTGGGTGCCTACTCCGATGACCCGATCAACATGGTCGACCAGTGGGAAGCGGATGCCCACTCCGATGGCTGGGGCACACGCCAGGTCGTCGCTGGTGTCGAGGATCTACCGGCCACCGCTGCGGTAGCGCGCTACCTCCAGTGCCGCCCCGGCACGGTGCTGCTCCGCCGCCGACGGCTGCGGTACGTCGCCAAACCCGGAGTGCTGGAACAGCTGGCGATGATCGCTGACACCTGGACTCCGCTCGATATCGCGAATATGGAGATCGACGGCGTCGCTGTGCTGCGGTGCAAAGAGAACGTCGTCGTTCCCGGCGGCATCTACCGCGCTCTGGGATTCCGGCAGGTCCACTTCGCCGACGAGATCACCGTCCGTATGCCCGAGCCGGACGAAGCCGAGCTGCTCGAACAGCAGCCCGGCACACCTGTCGGCCAGCACGCCCGCGTCGGCATCGACGCGACCGGGCGCCGAGTCCGTGTCCTGCTCAGCGTGTTCTCCGGCGATGCCCTGCGACTGCACTACGACCTGCACGTCCCTGAAAACCGCCCCGCCACCAACGGCACGACCTCACTCGAAAGGAAGTCCTGATGACGAACTCCGATCCCAACCGATACGACCCCACCGGTGAAGCTGCCATCTGGGACAAGGCGGCCGAACTGGTTATGGCACTTCAGAATCCCGAACTATCCACCGACTGGAACACCGCCCTGGAACAGGCCGCACGAGTGCTCAGCAACGAGAGTCGCGGTGTCCGGCAGGAAGAGGGAGGTATGTACTACCGCTCCATCACCGGCAGCAACTACCGCCCGAAACCCAACTGACGCCCAGCCCCGCCCCTCGATGAAAGGGACACCCTCTATGCCCGAGTACATCTGGTACGCCGCTTACGGTTCTAACCTTCACATGCGCCGGTTGACGTACTACCTCGAGGGCGGGACTCCACCCGGGACGGGACACACCTACCCCGGATTCCGCGATCCGACTCCCCCACTGAAAACCCAGCCGCTCACCCTGCCCGGCACGATCTACTTCGCCTGGGACAGCCCCGTGTGGACGGGCGGTGTGGCCTTCTACGCCACCAGCCCGCGCCCGGGCTGGCCCAACGGCGCGGCGGCGCGCGGTTACCTGCTCACCCCCGGCCAGTTCTCCGACCTGCTCACACAGGAGATGTACCGCGAGCCGTCTGAGGATCTGGACTTCACCGAGGTACTCGAAACCGGCCGCAGCCAACTCGGCGACGGCCGGTACGAAACCCTCGTCCGCGCAACCGAACTCGACGGCTGGCCGGTGCTCACCTTCACATCCCCGTGGGACCCGGCCACCGTCGAGCTGCACCGTCCCTCAGCGCGCTACCTCCATATGATCGCCGGCGGACTCAGCGAATCCCACGAGTGGTCGGCCGGCCACATCCACACCTATCTGTCGAAGCTCCCCGGTGTCCAAGGGAACTGGGATGCGGAGGAGCTTCGCCTACTGGTCGATGAGGCGCTAGAGAATCCCGCTGCAGATTGACCCCCACATGCCTACTGCAACAGCTACGCACGACCCATCTCGATCGGATGAGGCTGAATTCCACACCAGCAGTGTGGATCGTCGGCGTGTCGAACGTATCTGGGGCAAGATCGCTCATTAGCGTTAACGGCATGGCCAGACCAGTGACCATGCCACCGTCGAAACTCAGCGGAGTGAGGTTGTCGATCGACCTTCTGGAGAAGTGTGACCGCGCTATCCAGGACCGGGGCCTCACGAAAAGAGAATTCTTCGAACGCGCACTCCGGCGAGAGCTTGAGGCCGGAGTGGGAGACACAACTGCAGACGGCCAGGAAGAGCTGGACCTCGACGTGCACCGAAAGGACGTCGCCTAGCACCCCACAACCCACGCCCCGGCACCGCAGCCGGACCACACATACCCCATAACGCGGAAAACCCCCGACGTACCAGGTCGGGGGCACCGCTCTCCAAAAGGAGATTCAGTCTTTGCGAGACGGATCTCAGGGTAGCGCACGCGCGCACGCGCCTGCGCTCGAACACGCCCTGTTACACGATTGCAGTCTTTCCAGCCCTTCTGACCAGAGGTTTCGCAGCAAACCAGCCCTCCTGGCCCTAGATAAAGCTCTGTTCACCGGCCCATACGTGCTGCTGGACCGCGACAATCTGTCACCGGCACGGGTAGAGAGCCGGGCGGCCGCGCTCGCGGCTCTGGCCGCCGGGGAGTGCAGCACTGTGGCCGGCCAGGCCGCGCCCGGCATCGAGCTTGCCGATATCGACGCGCAGACAGCGATCGTCGGCGATGCCTGTGCGGACGCTCTCGTGACCTGGTGCATCAAGCACAAGATCCCCTACATCGTGCGCGAAAGCGGCCGCGCCGGCGGCCGCCATGTGATCGCCGTGGGCGTCGACGAGAAGCTCGCCGGGCAGTGGGAGCGGTTGTGCCGCCGACTCTCCAAGCGTTTCAAGACGGTGGTGCAGGTCCGCACCGGTCAGGCGTTGCGGCTGCTCACCGCGCCGCACCGGATCGGCCTGCCTGCCCCCGTGGTGGCCTGCACAGTGACGCTGGAGCAGGTGAAGGAGGCGGCCGCGAAGGCCCGGAAACGACGGGCCCGCAAGGGCGCTCGCGGCCGCAAGCGGTCCCACGTCCCGCTCAGCGTCACGGTATCCGGGGAAGACCCCACACGGTCAGCGCGGGAGTTCGGCCTGTCGTGTGCGCTGGCCCGGCGCGGCTACAGCATGTCGCGGGCATGGGAATTGGTGTCCGAGCAGGGCGGTAAGGCCGCTGAACGAGGCCGGGAATGGTGGCGCCGCTACGTGTGGCTGTCGGCGGTCACGACCGTGGCGGCCGAACAGCGGCTGTCCGAGTCTGCCGCTTGGGATCTCGCACGCCAGGCCTGCCGTGAAGTCGAATCCCGTGGCCGGGGATGGTGGCGCGATGCGAAGTGGGAGCCCGCCGTCGTGGCTGCCCAGCTCGACCGGCCGCGCCGCTACCGCATCGACGACGGCGAGGAGCGCGAGGACCTGCCCCCGGAGGTACTCGCCCAGATCGCGGCCGTACGAGACGGATTCGAGGCTGCCGTGGCCCAGGTGACCGGACTACACCCGCAACGGCGCCACAGCCTCCTGGCGGCGCTGAGCGCCCTCGCCTACGCGATCGTCACCCGGGACGGGTCGATCTCGACCAGGGCCCTGTCCCTGCGATCGTTGCTGGACCGCAAGACGATTCGGCGGGCCTTGGCCACCGCGATCGAGCACGGGCTGATCCAGGAGACCCACGCCTACGCGGGCGGCACCGACGATTGCCGCGCCTACGGAATCGGCGCTGTGGCAGCCAAATTCATGCCCTCGCACGAGCAGGATTTCAAAGTTTCCCCCACTAGGTGTACCGCCCCGGCCCCGCTCGGCCACGCCCGTCCCGATCGGCTTCGCAGCGAGTACGCGAAGGACCGCACCGCGTGGACGGTCCGCTGCGACGTACTTGCCGCACTGGCCCCCGGTGAGAGACTCGCGACCTCTCAACACCCGGTCGCGAAACTCCTGCGGTCCCTGCACCATCAGCGCACCTGGTGGCGAAGCCTGAGCGAGGACGAGCAGGAGGCCCGCCGCGAAGCCCGCAAACGACAGCTCCGCAGCATGGACAGCGTTGAGCGATCCGACTGGTTTACCTGGCTTGAGCAGCGGGAGCTGATCAGTAACGCGTCCGACCGGGTCTTGAGCTGGAAGGCGGCCGCAGGCGATATGGAATGCCTGCTGAGTGCCCCGCTCACGGTCCACCGGGGCATGAGCGACCCCAAGTGGCGGAACGGCGGAACGACGGTCTTAGCGGCCGCGTGAGAACTCCGACCGTGTCGGTGGCCCGTGTCATCATCAGCGCCGGAGCCCGCCCCCGTCCTGGCCAGAGGAGACACGCATGGCCGCCGCCGACCGTCCCGTGGTTCGACTGATGGCCCAATGCCGCCGCTGCGGCGGCTGGTTGCACTCGCCGGCCTCGGTCGCCTCCGCGATCGGTCCCACCTGCGCCGCCAAGGAGCGAGCCGAACAACTCGCGGCCGGCGCGCGACCGCTGACGCTGTTCGACGTCGCCGCCTGAAACGCCGCTACGGCCCATATGGCCTGTAGCGGGTCTAGGTCCCCTTCGGTTTGGGGACCGCCGGCCACCGGTCACCGTCGTTGAATCGTGCCTCGTGCTCGGCGCAGGCCCGCAGGATCGCGGCGCGGATGAACTGCTGCTTGGTCTTCACGCCGGTGTGGGGATAGGTGTAGGCGATCACCGATTCCAGCCGCTCGCTCAGTTCAGTAGGCAGGGACAGCAGGATATCGGTGGAATCCGCCGGTCTTTTCGGCCGCCGCGCGCCTCTTTCTGCCCTATCGCCCATATGGCCCCTACTGGGCTCGACCTGCGGTTCTTCGGTCGCTGGCGGCTGTGAGGGACGTCGGTCGAAGGGGTTGCGCCTCGGGCTGACGGGCTGTCCCGGATTCGGCAGCGGTGGCTTCGGGATGCTCATCGGGCCGTCTCCTTGTCGAGTCCCTGCAGGATGTCGGTGAAGTTGTCAGCCAGCCATCGGGTATTCGCAGTGGGCTTGGGGTGCTGATCCATGCCCAGCCCAGCGTTGGTCATCCGCGAGATCACCGCCAGGTGCGGAATCGGCAGACCCAGGACCGGGACGCCGGCGTTGGCGCAGTACTCGCGGATGTAGTCGATGTTCTCGGAGTGGTCGTTGCGGCTGCTATTGACCTGATTGATGACCACACCGGCGACCGGCAGCTCGTAGTCGGCGAACTCGTAGAGGTCGTTGATCGCGGAAAACACCGAAATCATGCCCTCGATGTGGTCGAACTCCGGCAGGACCACGATCAGCACGTTGTCGGAGGCCAGCATCGCGGCCCGGGTGATCAAGTCGACTGCCGGACGGCAGTCGAACAACACCCGGCCGTTCTTGCGGGCCTCCCGGAACGCCTTGCGGATCGATAGATCCCCGCCGGTCTGGCCCAGCAGCGAGTCCTGCACCTCCTGCATCTCCTCGAATCCCGAGGGCGCGACGAAGATCCGGTCGCGCGTGCGGGCCGGAACGA
>NZ_LZMK01000052.1:0-5372 GCF_001665865.1 Nocardia sp. 852002-20019_SCH5090214
TGTCGGTCTCGCTCACCGAGGACCAGGTCCGCGACCGCACCAAGACCGTCACCCGCCGCACGGGCTGGCTGATGCTGACGCCCGGCACCCGGCTCACGCTGTGCCGCAAGGTGATGGGCCGCCGCCGCGGCGAACCACTCGTCCGGATCGTCGACGTGGAAGTACTCGACGTCGGGCGCGAGCGCCTCGACACCATCACACCCGAAGAAGTCCGCGCCGAGGGTTTCGATATGACGCCGGCGGAGTTCGTCGAGTTCTTCTGCGGCACCCACACCGGCTGCACCCCGGCGTCCACGGTCACCCGGATCCGTTGGCGCTACCTCGATGATCCGGAATCGCCGTAGCAGCAGCGCTGTAACTGCATCGCACGATGGCGAGGGCCCCGCCGGCCGATACCCGGCGGGGCCCTCGCCATCACTGTAGGTGGCTGACGGAACTGGAGATCTTCTCCCACAACCTCAACTCGGTGATGACGTATACGAACGCCAAGAAGAAACCTTGTAGGACAAGGTCAATCTGCAGGTGGTGACAACGCGCACGATCAGAACGTCGAGAGCCTGCTCATCGGCGCTGATACACAGTTTGTGCACACCATCCGTCGGGCAGATCCCGCTGATTCGACGCTTTCAAGGTCCCGGCCTGCAGTTCTTCGGCGGCGCGCTCGCCGCCTGTCCTTGGGTTTTCGCATGCATCGGACGTCGGTCAGGTCCTCTACGATTCCGCCCACGGTCGCTCGCAGCGGCCCGCCCCCGGAACGGTGTGCGTGTGGCCAGGCTGGGGAATGCAGTGCGGCTCCCTGCCCTGTTGGAGGCAAGGCAGGGAGCCGAGGTCGACCCAGTCACATATCCACTCCAGCAACGAGAGGACACCGGGCCCGATGAGGTTAACCGCCTCGGCCGACACATGTCGGCATCTCGATCGCATCCCGCAGCCGGCGGCGCCCGGCGATGGGCCCAATCTCGCCGTATGCAGGGCATACGCGCGTCAGCGTGGCGTTGCACCCCACTTCTCTACGGTTCGTGCGCTTCTGTACCGACGACCGACAGGAACGACGAATCATGGCTGAGATGTTCGCGGGCGCAGGCGGACTCGCGCTCGCACGCCACCTACACGTAGGCGGACCGCCCTGCCAGGACTTTTTCGCAGACGGGAGAGCGCGGTGCTGACCGCATGGGGAGATGAGAGCGGGTCGCAGCCAGAGCGAGATCCCGGCACATATCTGCTGGCTGCCGCACTGGTCGAGGCCGACGACGTCGAGGTGGTACGTAAGACGATGGACGGGCTGCGGCTGCCCGGGGAGAAGAAGGTGCACTGGCAGCAAAGTTCCGACGAGCGCCGCGAGCTGCTCGTCCGGACGGTCGCCGAACTTCCTTCGGTCAGCGTCGTAGTCGTCCACCACGAGCAGGACGCCAACGACCGGCGACACCGCCGAAAGTGCCTGGAGTACCTGCTACCCCAGCTGGCCGAGATGCCATGCAGCCACATCACATTCGAATCGCGCAAGGACCTCGACCGCAGCGACCAGGACATTCTGGGCAAGTTCCGTGCGCGGAAGGTAATCGGCGCCGGTCTACGGATCCACCACAGCGTCGGCAGGACCGAACCAGTGCTGTGGGTGGCAGACGTGGTCTGTGGTGCGGTCGTGCAACAACGAGTCGGGAACCCCCACTACCTCGACCAGCTGGGGGGCCTGATCGACATCCGCCACATCTAGCCGGGATACGACGCGAGCCACAGGCCTCGTCGTCCGGCGAGTAATCCTGTGGCTCACTTCCAACCCCTCCGCAAAGGGGCGGCTCTGCGGCAACAGTAGCACGATTTGGCTATGACCCGTGTCACTCTCCCCCCAGGACGGTATATCCACTACCGGCCCTGAACAGCGGTTATCGAGTTTCCGGCACCCGCCTATACGCCTGCGGTTGGCATAGCCGAGCTGGCTACCGTCGCCGAATCCACCGCCGAAACCCGCCGGTGGATCCGGTCTGCTGCAGTTCTGGTTCTGACCGCGCCCCTGGCGCCGGATCGGTCCTTCGTGCTCCTACGGTGTCCATGGAACGAGCGAGTACTTGCCTGGTTGGCTGAACCGAGCCCGATGTCTGTTTCGTCTTCGGCGTCGGTAGGCGCGCTGTCGGCAGGCGTTACTGCAGTAGCGGCGCGGCCGACCGATCCGATCCAGATCGGCCATCGGTCCGGTCGGCATCTCACACGGGCACTCTGCGCACGCTGGGAGCCCGAGTAGGTCAGTCCACCCGTGAGACTCGCACCAGACCAAATCGGGGTCGCCAGCATCAGCTGCCTGGTTGACATCGAACGCAATCTGTATGCGCGCCAAGCGGTGTACGAGATCCTCGACCGCGGGGCCTGTCCGCCGATACACGCCCATGTCATGAGACAGCGTCCGCAGATATTGAAGGGCAACATGTGACGTTCCCAGCGGGCTGTGCGCCATTCGCTCGATCCACACACTGAGCTGCTCAGGCGTCATAGCCTCGCCGTTGCTTGTCCACCTGGCCTTGAGGACTTCAGCCATCTCAGCCCGGAGCTCGATGTCGTCGACCTTGTGGGCGACGCGCTGTTCGACTTTGTCGCTGTGCACTCTGTGGCGGGTCACATCGCCTCCTCAGGGCGCTCGGCCTCTGCGGTTCGATCCGTCTGCTGGCTGTCGTACTGGCCCGCGGTGGATCCTGTGGTCTTGTGGAACCCGAAGGCGTGGGCGAATACCGAGAAGATCGTAGGGATGTCGCGCTTCTCCGCGCGTAGCAAGGCTGTGGTCGTCACCCCGACCACAGCGGCGACGAGCAGTACCAGCGGCCACAGCCCCGTCGAGACGAGCTGCGCGACCACGACCGGAACAGGATTGGACATTGCGCCTCCGGATACGAAAAAAGCCCCCGGCGGATGCCGAGGGCTTGGGATACGGGTACTCATACGAAAAGAGCCCCGGACGATTGTCCGAGGCTTGGGAGGGCACAGCGGTGCCCAGCGATGAGTACGCTAGCACACCATCACGTCGCAGACCTATTCGGTCAAACCCGCTGGTCCAGTGAGCGATTCCGGGGCACCGATACTTTCGTAACGCTTCCGGACGACGAGAGCTCCGGCAGGTACTTGTAGAGCGTCGAGCGCGAGACGCCGATCAGCCGGGCGATCGACGCCACCGATTCGTCGGGGCGGGTGAGCATCGCGCGGGCCTGGCGGATCTGCTCGGCGTTCATGGCCGGTGGCCGGCCGAGCCGCTGTCCGCGGGCCCGCGCGGCGGCCAGGCCTTCGTTGGTGCCGTCGACGATCAGCTCGCGGATGAATTCGGCGAGCGCGGCGAAGACGTGGAACACCAGGCGGCCGCCGGGGGTGGTGGTGTCCAGGGCTTCGTGCAGGGACCGGAATCCGATGCCGCGCTTGCGAAGTCCGGTCACGATTGCGATCAGGTCCTGCAGGGACCGGCCGAGCCGGTCCAGCGACGGCACCACCAACGTGTCGCCCGGCCGCATGTAGTCGAGGCAGCGCGACAATTCCTCACGCTCGACGTTCTTGCCTGACTTCTTGTCCGAGAACACCTTCTGGCATCCGGCGTCCTGCAGCGCGTGGATCTGTCGGTCGAGGTTCTGGCCCTTGGTCGACACCCGCGCGTAGCCGACGAGCGCGCCCCCACCGCCGATCGGATCGAGGATATCGCCGTCGAGGCTGAGCGCCGGCCGGGAGTCGAGAGTGTCGGTCATGCCCGGACTGTACGAGGAAGTCCCGACAGGCCTGTGCGGCAACTGTGGCGGTGGGTCTACAGCCTCAGGTCGGCTCCATCGTTTTGCCGCCTGGCGCTGCCCTAGCTGGGAGCGTTACGAAATTCCGGTGCTGTAGAAAGTGGGCCGTGAGCTGGAGGTGTCTGCTCTGTGAATCTTGGAAAGCCCCTGCTAAACTCGGCGAGACGGCAGCGTGAAGTCTGCCCATTCGAGCCCCAGGTTCTCCTGGGGCTTTTCGTTTCAGTCGCCGCACA
Source organism: Nocardia sp. 852002-20019_SCH5090214 (assembly GCF_001665865.1). Lineage (NCBI taxonomy): Bacteria > Bacillati > Actinomycetota > Actinomycetes > Mycobacteriales > Nocardiaceae > Nocardia > Nocardia sp. 852002-20019_SCH5090214. The sequence goes on from NZ_LZMK01000052.1 coordinate 3,989, forward strand.
CGGCCCTCAGCGCTTTCGCTGGGGGCCTTTTTTGTGTCTGAACCCGAGGAGGTCCTCTTGTTCGCGTCCATCGATTCGCTCACACATGCGGAGGGCTGGGTCGTGCTGTGTCTGGAGCTACCGGCCCTCGTCCTCGCTATCGGAGTGGTCGCAGCCGTCACGATTGCACTGTGTCGTGCACGGCCGGAGGATATCCCTCAGGTGTTTTCCGATTTCGTGAGAGCGTTCGGCTATCAGCTCAACTGGTTCCTGCGGCCCGGCCGGCGAAGGCCTTCCCCCGTCTCCCGGGCTGCACCAACGGTCGGCGCCGCTGGGCCGGATGCGCCGACGAAGAGGAACGCCCTTGCGGATCCGCAGGAGGAGACCAATGCCAAGGCATAGACGCAGCCGCTACCAGCAGCGTCCGACCGAGAGTCGTGCCACCAGTCAGATCCTCACCGACGCCGCGGTGCTTCAGCTGGGCAAGCACGTGCACCGCAAACCCACTGCCCTTCACGGTGGACTCTTCGAACGCTGGGACTACTTATACGGCGACATTCTTCCCCATTCGAAGTGGGACGACGACTCTGCGTGGGCAGAGATAGCGGCCGATTCCATGAGGTCGTATCTGGGCATGCTCCAACAGCTAGGGAGCATTGCGCCGTCCGCCCTGCTCCGACTCGCAGAAGCGATGGATCCAGACGAACAAGAGCTCGGAACGTGGGAGCTCGTATCCGAGTTCGGTGGCGAATTGGATGATGTGGTCGTCGCTTTGAAGGACCTCATGGAGGCGGGCGGACACCTTGACGCCACGCTGACCGGCCGGATCAAGCAGATCGAGAGCAAAGCGCGATTGCTCATCGAACGGCATTCGGGCTCGTTGAAGCGAGAATGCCGCCGCCACGGCTACGTCGAAGTCCAGCGACAGGCGCCGCGGTGTCAGGACTGTGGGTGCAACCTGCCCCAGCTCCCCGAATCCGACGACGAGGCGGCGCGGGCGGCCCGGCGCGGCCGACCGCGTAGCTACTGCGACAACGCCTGTCGCCAACGCCAGTACCGCCTTCGTCGCAAGGCGGCCCTGCGGGGTGTCGGCTTCGACGAGCTCTTGGATCCGCAAGATCGGTGACGACTGCAGCTTCTCAATGAGCTAGGTGTACGAGAAAGGTCCGACGGGACTTATTGGACGCCAGGATTTTTCGACACGTTTTACCGACACTCTTGTGACCTTCGGTGATAGATGGCCGAGATTCTGCGGCGATAGTTGGCCGGTCTACGCGGCGCCGTTGCGCAGGTAGTTGTAGACCGTTTCGCGGCTGACGCCGAATTCGTTGGCCAGCGCCGATTTTGGCTCGCCTGCCGCGGCGCGGGCGCGAAGCTGTTCGGCCTGCTCGGGGGTGAGGGCGGG
>NZ_LZMK01000053.1:0-554 GCF_001665865.1 Nocardia sp. 852002-20019_SCH5090214
GATGAGGCCGCCAACATTGTCCGCTGGCGCAACCTGCCGAAGCAGTACAGCCACTTCGGATCTCGCGGCATCGTCGTCATGACCATTCTGCAGTCCTGGGCTCAGGGCGTGGGCTGCTGGGGCGAAGCGGGCATGAAGGCGCTGTGGTCGGCGGCCAACATCAAGGTCCTCGGCAGCGGATTGGACGACGAGGACTTCCTGCAGGCCCGCTCCCGCATCGTCGGTGATCACCGCGAGCTGGTCACCAGCGTCTCGCGCGGCCGGCGGGCGGACTCGGGCACCGAGTCGACCTCGCTGACCACCGAGGCCACTCTCACCGCCAGCGACATCAGCGCGATGCCCAAGGGCCGGGCGCTGGTCCTGGTCTCCGGGCACCGCCCGACTCTCGTGCGGGCCACGCCGTGGATGGAACGCGGCGACGCCGCCGATATCCGCGCCTCGATCGGCATTCACGCCCCCAACCAGTCCCGTACCACCCCGGCCGGGCCGCGCTTGCGGGCCGTGCCCTCCAGCGAGGAGGACGCAGCATGACCGACACAACCAGCACCAACGGC
>NZ_LZMK01000054.1:0-624 GCF_001665865.1 Nocardia sp. 852002-20019_SCH5090214
TGTTCTGGGCGAGCCCGGCGTGCCCGGAATGGACGGACGCGAAGGGACAGAAACGCTACTTCGACCAGAGCAACCAGTACCGGTTCGACGAGGAACTCGGCATCGTCGAGGATCCGGCGTCCGGGCGCAGCCGCGCGCTGGTCGAGCAGATTCCCCGGTATCTGCGTGCGATGGCCGCGCGCGGCAAGCCGGTGCTGGCCGGGGTGATGGAAAACGTCGTGCAGTGCTGGAAGTGGGACGACCGGCATCGGTGGCTGCGCGAGATCCAGGACCTCGGTTACGAGACCCGGGTCATCGCCCTGAATTCCGCGCACGTGCTGCCGCGCACCTGCCTGCCGGTGCCGCAGTCCCGCGACCGGCTCTACATCGCGTATTGGCTGAAATCGTTGGGGCGGCGGCCGGATTGGGACAAGTGGCTGCGCCCGAAGGCGTGGTGCGCGAGTTGCGAGCAGGTTGTGGACGCGATCCAGTCGTGGAAGAAGCCCGGCACGCAGATGGGCCGCTACGGCGTGCGTCACGGCCAGTACGTCTACCGGTGCCCGTCGAAGGCGTGCCGGTACGCGATCGCCGAGCCGATCACCACACCGGCGTCGGTGGCCATCGACTGGAGCCTGCCGCCCGGGG
>NZ_LZMK01000055.1:0-623 GCF_001665865.1 Nocardia sp. 852002-20019_SCH5090214
CGGGTGACCATCGAGTCCGGGGTGCAGCCGGTGTGGCTGCCGCAGAAGAACTCGCCGAACTGCGCCGGCGTCATCTCAGGGAAGCCCTCGGCGCGGACTTCTTCGTTCGTGATGGTGTCGAGGCGCTCGCGGCGCACGTCGAGAACTTCGACATCGACGATCCGTACAAGTGGTTCGCCGCGGCGGCGGCCCATCACCTTGCGGCACAGCGTGAGCCGGGTGCCGGGCGTCAGCATCAGCCAGCCCGTGCGGCGGGTGACGGTCTTGGTGCGGTCGCGGACCTGGTCCTCGGTGAGCGAGACCGACATCAGGCGTGGCATGGGGTGCTCCTGTTCTGCGGGTACTGGTTCCAGATCCGGCCGTCGAGTTCGCGCCCGGCCGTTTTCGGGGTGCGACCACCCCACTGCTTGAAGAAGAACGCGGTCCCGGCCTCGACGCACTGGTCGCGCAGGTCGCGCACCCAGTCCGCCTCGATCGGCCGGGCGTGGGGCCCGGATTCGCCGCCGACGATGACCCAGTCGATCGCCGGGATCGGCCGCCAGTCGGCGCAGCCGGGGCACCCGCATTCGAAGCGTTCGTCGTCGTCGGGCCACCGGCACCGGCACCCGTCCGGGCATCCGGTC
>NZ_LZMK01000056.1:0-2009 GCF_001665865.1 Nocardia sp. 852002-20019_SCH5090214
GCTTCCTCGTCGACGCTGCTGCCGTCTGTCCGGGCACGCTGTTCCAGGATCACGATCCGCTCCTCCCGCTCGCGCACGTAGAGGCCGGGGTCGGTGTCGGGCAGCAACCGCGCCAGCAACTCGCGTTTCGGTTCGTGGTAGCGGAACGCGGCTTCGAGGCGCAGCAGCGCGGTGCGGAACGGGTAGAGGGTGAAGGTGTCGACCATGGCGTCGAGCACCTCGCGCTCACCGGGGGTGGTGTGGGTGAGTGCGGTGGTGAAGGTGCGGCGGGCGGCGCGGCGGTCGCTGGTGATGCTGTAGTCGAGGTGGGCGATGGCATCGAGGAAGGTGCTGGTTTCGGTCACGAGAGTTCGTCCTGTCGTCGAAGAGGGGATGTGCGAGCACCCGCCGGGACCGTCACGGCCCCGATCGAACACGCGGGTGTCGGGCCGGTCGTGGCGACCAGCCGAGGGCGCAAGCACCGGGGCGGGAGGCGACACGCGGGGCAGGGGCGGAACGCGCCGGGGCGTGCGCGCACGAATTCCCGCGCACGCCACCGAAACCGGTGATGGAGATTAGGGTCGGCGCGCCGGGGAATTCGTGCGCGCCGGGCGCGGGCCGTCGCGCGCGGCGCCGCCCGCCCCGGTAGCCCTCGGACGGCTGGTCGCCGCGACCGGCCAGTCGCCCGCCCGCAACGCAACTCACCCCGCCGGAACCGAGAGAGGGTTCCGGACGGGGTGAGTCGGCACGAGCAGGGCGGAGCGAGGTGATGAGCTCAGAATGGAGGCGCGTCGTCTCCGAAACCTGCGGCGGCCCCAGCCATCACCGGCTCCCGCCACGGATCCTCACCACGGGACGGGGAAGTCGCAGGCTGACCGAATCCTGTGCTGGTGTCCACGGCGGCGCCGCCGAACCCGTCGCGGTGCGCGGTCACGGCGCGGTCGGTGCGCGGCCCGCCGGATGTGCCGGCAGAGATTCGGGTGACCTTCGCGGTGGCGTAGCGCAACGACGGGCCGATCTCGTCGACGTCGAGTTCGACGACGGTGCGTTTGTCGCCCTCTCGGGTGGTGAACGAGCGCTGCTTGAGTCTTCCCGTGACGATGACACGCGCTCCCCGTGAGAGGGCCGATTCGGCGAGGTTCTCCGCTGCCTGTCGCCACAGGTTGCAGCGCAGGAACAACGGATCGCCGTCTTTCCACTCCCCGGCGGTGCGGTCGAAATACCGCGGTGTGGAAGCGACGGTGAAGTTGGCCACCGCCGCGCCGGCTGGAGTGAATCTGAGCTCTGGCGAGTCTGTCAGGTTTCCTGTGACGGTCAGGACCGTGTCACCGGCCATGGGCGTTCTCCTCAATCATCGGCAACGGGGATTGGATGGAATACGAGACTGGCCCTGCCGGGATGTGGCAGGGCCGGGGTGTGGCTATTTGTCGATGGGGATGTCGTGGAAGTCGATGTCGCCGGCGGCGGCCTGTTCGACGTCGACCAACGCGAAATCGTCGTCGGCAGTGGCGATGTCGGCGAGCAGGTGCAGATACCGGGCGGTGGTTTCCGATCGTGTTCGCCACAGGCTTTTGTCCAGGGTGACTTCCCGGTTGGCCAGCACCATGCCCAGTGCGAGCACCCAGGCCCGGTTGGTCGACGCGGCACCGATCACCTTCACCAGTTCCTCGGTCGACCAGCCGACCCCGAGCAGCTTGGTCACCAACTGCAACGCCCCCGGCGCCAGATTCCGCGCCAGGTACTCGGCCACGAAATGCGCGGCCTGGGTTGGCGGCTTGCTCCGCTGGACATACTTCGACAGGAATTCCTCACGCCGCTCAGCCGCCGCAACACCACGCTTGTTCAGCTCCCGCACCCGGCGGCGCGCCAACCGTGCTTCTTCCCGCACCGCCGCAGCGCGTTCGGCCGCGGCCAGAGCCTCCTGCGGGTCAGCGGCCTGGTGAACAGGCCGCTGTAGTCCGGTGGTGTCGAGCTGGTCGGCGGGCAGGTAGTAGGCCGGGATCCAGCGATCACGCCAGGCGAGCCCGTCC
>NZ_LZMK01000057.1:0-580 GCF_001665865.1 Nocardia sp. 852002-20019_SCH5090214
GTGTCGCTCATGCTGCGTTGTCCTCCTCGTCAGACGGCACGGCACGCAGGCGCGGGCCAGCCGTGGTGGTGCCGGATTGGGTGGGTGCGTGTGCGGCGATCGATTCGCGGATGAGGTCGGCGTCGGCGCGTTCCATCCACGGCGTGGTCCGCACGAGAGTCGAGCGGTGACCGGAGGTGAACACCAGCGCCCGCCCACGGGGCATGGCCGCGATATCGCTGGCGGTGAGAGTGGCCTCGGTGGTCAGCGAGGTCGATTCGGTGCCCGAATCCGCGCGCCGGCCCCGCGAGGTCGAGGTCACCAGTTCGTGGTGGGACCCGACCAGCTCGCTGATATCACGCAGGAATCCGGTGTCTTTGAGACCCGCACCGAGGGTGAGCACGTTGGTGGCGCTGAGCAGCGCCCTCATGCCGTCCTCGCCCCAGCAGCGCACGCCCTGGGCCCACGACTGCAGGATCGTGAGCACGACGATGCCGCGGGATCCGAAGTGGCTGTAGAGCTTCGGCAGATCGCGCCAGCGCACGACATTGGCGGCCTCGTCGAGCACGAGCAGCATCGGTGTCGGCATCCGGCCACCGGC
>NZ_LZMK01000058.1:0-634 GCF_001665865.1 Nocardia sp. 852002-20019_SCH5090214
GTGGTGGTCGAGGGGGCGTGGGAGCAGGCATATACGCAGCTGGATTCCGGCCTGGTGGTGCTGACCGGGCCCGCCCGGCGCGGTGAAGTGGTCCTGGACTTCCCGTCATGACCGCCACACCGCAGGGTTCGTGGGCGACGATCACCGCCGCCCTCGAACGCGAGGTCGGCCCGGGAAAGCCGTCCGGGTCGTGGGTGAAGTATTGCTGTCCGGTCCATGAGGCCGGCGGCACCGGGCATCACCCGTCGCTGGCGGTGAAGTACGACGCGAACCAGCAGCGCACGAAGGTGAAGTGCTTCGCCGGATGCGATGACCGCGACGTCCTGGACAAGCTCCACCTGCAGGTCAAAGACCTGTTCGACAGCCCGATCGAGCGGGCTCGGGGCCAGCGTCGGACCGCGCCGCGGCTGGCGCCGCGCAAGGTGACTCGCGCCGAGCGGGCGATCGACGCGGCCGGCCTGCCGTTGGTGAAGCGGAAAACCGAGATGGGTCGCCAGGTTTCGGCGTGGAAGACCACCGCGACCTACCCGTATGCCCGCGCCGACGGCACGGTCGCCGGTGAGGTCGTGCGCCGTGAGGCGCGATTCGAGAAGGGCCCGGACAAACAGTTCCGTCAGCGTCGGTGGACCGAAAC
>NZ_LZMK01000059.1:0-42738 GCF_001665865.1 Nocardia sp. 852002-20019_SCH5090214
CCCCTGACGGCCCCCTTCCTCCGCCCCCTCATCCGATTCGAACACATGTTCGATACTAGACCACTCTCGTGGCGCCGCCTACGGTCTCGGGCGGCTCCGTCCCAGGGGTGCGAGCATCGGAACGCACGGGATCGACCGACTCGGATGGAACGGACGCCTCGAAAATATTTCGTCAAACATTCGCCACCGATGTCGAGAACGCCGAACCGGCTCCGTCCCAGAGATACGAGCAACCGAGAACGGCCCGCTCGACCACCGACACAGGAGCGACAGTCATGGAACAGCACGAGATCACCGAAATCCTCGACCGCCCGATCAGCCGGGAGTTGCTGGCCCGCGACCTGCTGCGTCTGGCGTACGTCGCCAAGGACGGCACCCCGCGCAACGTCCCGATCGCGTTCACCTGGAACGGCTCGCAGATCGTGCTCTGCACGACGAAGAACGCCCCGAAACTGCACTCGCTGCGGCACAATCCTCAGGTCGCGCTGACGATCGACACCGAGGTTCATCCGCCGAAGATCCTTCTTCTGCGCGGACATGCCGAACTCGACGTCGTCGACGGCATCCCCGAGGAATACCTGCAGATGAACGGCAGCTACGAGATGACCCCCGAACAGCGCGTGGAGTGGGAGGCGGAAGTCCGCTCGCTCTACGACGGCATGGTCCGGATCGTCATCACCCCGACCTGGGTGAAGCTCATCGACTTCGACAACACTCTGCCCAGTGCGGTCGAGGAACTGGTCCGGCAGCGGGCCGAACGTCAGCGGGCCTGATCATCACGGCCGGTTCCGTGCCGTGCCCACCGAGGAGACGATGATGCCCGAATACCTACTGCTCGAGCACTATCGGGGTGCGCCCGCGGCGGTCAACGACGTACCGATGGATCAGTGGGCCCCGGAGGAGATCACCGCCCACGTGCAATACATGGAAGACTTCGCCGCACGAGTGCAGACCCCGGCGAGTACGTCGATCATCGAGTGGGCGCTCGAACTGGCCGGTGAGTTGTCCGCGGCGCCCGGTGCGGGCGGGCAGCCGACCTGTACGCCGCGGCATCGGCCGCCGCCACCAGCGTGCCGGAGCGTGACCACCTCACCCGCGAGGCCGCACGGGTGCGGACCTTGCTGCGCCGTCGACCGACCGCCCGACGACATCTACCGAGTGAGCTTCGCGCCGCGCGCCGAAGCCGGTGTCGTGTGAGAAGGTGATGTCTCACTCGTGAATCCGGTGCTGCCGGTGCCAGTGTCGACGTGATCCGAATGGAGGAGAGGCCTTGGTGGAGGCGACGTTCGATGTGACCGGGCTGGTGGGGCATCGCTATCGCACGGACGACTTCTACGAGGTGGGAAGGGAGAAGATCCGCGAGTACGCGCGAGCGGTACAGGACTTCCACCCGGCACACTGGAGCGAGGACGCCGCCCGTGAGCTCGGATACGCCGGGCTCATCGCGCCGACCACCTTCATCTCCACCGTCGCGATGCTGGCCAATCGCCGGCTGCTGGAGGACGTCATGAACGGCTACGACGTGGTCGTGCAGACGGACCAGGTATTCGAGATGTACAAGCCGGTGCTCACCGGCGACCGCTTGGTCAGCGATGTGGAATTGTCCTCGGTGCGTCGTATCGGGGGCAGGGATCTGCTCACCATCACCAACACCTTCACCGACGGATCCGGTGACATCGCGCAGATCATGCACACGACCGTCCTCGGCCTCACCGGTGCGGACGTCGGCGCCGAGATCAGCGAGACGATCGAACGCGTCGTCATGAGCGGTCTCGACACCATTCCCCGGATCACGACCGCTACCGCGGAGGTGAACGTGCCGCCGGCAGACTCGGATTCCGGTGCCGCGGTGCGCCTTTCGCCTGTCTCACGCACGCGCACCCCGCATACCGCGCTTCGATTCGAGGACATCGCCGTCGGTGCCGAACTTCCCGCGCGGTCGGTGAACCTGACGCGCGGTGATCTGGTGAATTACGCCGGGGTCTCCGGGGATGCGAATCCCATCCATTGGCATGCCGAGATCGCCGCGCTCGCGGGACTTCCCGACGTGATCGCGCACGGCATGCTCACGATGGGTTTGGGGGCCGGCTTCGTCACCGGATGGCTCGGTGACCCGGGCGCGGTGATCAGATACGGTGTCCGGCTGTCGAATTACACCGTTATCGAGGCCGACGCCGCCGGCACGGTGGAGTTCACGGGTCGCATCAAGTCGATCGATCCCGAGACCAGGACGGCGGTCGTCGTCATCGTCGCGAAGTCGGCGGGCCGCAAGGTTTTCGGCCTTGCCACGGCGGATGTCCGCCTGGCCTGACCGCGAATCAGTACTGGTTCTTGATGACGAAGTAGGAGCCGCGGATCGTGCCCGCCAGCTTCGACTTCTGCCTCGCGAACTTGAAAGACGAGAGTTCCGTGGGGATTTCCATCCCGTCGGACAGCTTGAAACCCACCGCTCGCTTACCGGAATCGTCGATCGAATACATGACGTTGATCGACAGGCCGCTTTCGTAGAAGACGTAGGCGAAGCGGATGCCGTCCGCTTCGAAGGCCGTGGCCTCGAGCGGACGGGAGGCGATGACGATGCCGCGTTCGTCCTCGAGGATCCGGCTGACCCAGTCGACGGTCGACTGGGCCTCCTTGGCCGGCTCCACGGTGAAGACGTGGTCGTACTTGTTCTTGAAGTATCGGGCCTCGTTGGCGCGCAGGCCGGCCAATGCGTCCGCGACCGGGGACGATTCGAGGCCTTCGGTCGATACCGTCGTGAAGTCCACTGTGTAGGTCATGGCGAACTCCTCCGCGAGTGTGTCGGTCGAACTCTACAGCGTCGCGCGTCGCGAACCGGGCAGGCGCGGTCTCACTCCGCGCGCGAGAACACCGCCACCAGAAAGCCGGAGTCGTCGGTGAACGGGCGCAGATCCCATGTCGAAAGCCGCAGATCCACTCGCAGTCCGGCGTCTTCGGCGTCGGCCAGGAATTGCGGGAAATCGTAACCGCGGTCGGCGCCGAATCCGACCACCACTCGCCCGGCCGGCGCCAGATGGCGAGCGAAACCGGACAGCACCGCGCCTCGGGTGGAGGGCGCCAGGAACGTCATCACGTTGCCCGCGCACACGATCACATCGAAGCCGGCTTCGATCCCGCGACGGGGCAGATCCAGTTCGGCGAGGTCACCGACCAGCCAGGTCGGACCGGGATGGTCCTGTTCCGCCGCGGCGATCAACACCGGGTCGACGTCGACGCCGACCACGACATGTCCGGCGCGATACAGGTAGCCGCCCAGCCGCCCCGGCCCGCATCCGGCGTCCAGAATCCGGCTACCGCGCCCGACCATCGCATCGATCAGGCGCGCTTCGCCCACGATGTCCGCGCCCTCGGCCGCCATCGCCCGGAAGCGCTCCACGTACCACGTCGAATGTGCCGGATCGGCCGCAGTGATCTCTTCCCACTGGCTGGGCGTGCGTCCGCTCATGGTCTGTTGCCTCTTCTTCTCTCGGTCCGGTGCGTGTACTTGACCTTGCCATCGTGACAAGGTCTTCACTTGACTGCCGGAGGTGGTCCCGATGACTTCGACACACAGGAACCCACAGAACATGCGACTACTCGACGCGCTGGCGGCGGACAACTCGTCGACACGGCTCGAGGCGGCGCTCGCGCTCGGCACCCGTCCCGCGGCCGACGCCGTCGATGCGCTGGTCGAGCGGTGCGCGATCGAGCCGGACTTCTTCGTGCGCGACATGCTCACCTGGGCGCTCACCCGGTTTCCGGCTGCGGTGACGGTTCCGAAGCTGCGTGCGCAACTGGGTTCGGACCGTCCCCAGGCGCGCAGCCAGGCGCTGCACACCCTGTCCAAGATCGGGGATCGCAGCGCCTGGCCCGCGATCACGCGGTCGTTGTTGCAGGACGCCGACGACGACGTCGCGCGCAGTGCGTGGCGGGCCGCCGTCGTCCTGGTGCCCGACGCCGACAAGGACGTGCTGGCGCAGACGTTGGCGACCCAGTTCGGCCGCGGTGACCGCGAGGTGCGGCTGAGTCTGAGCCGCGCCCTGGTCGCCTTGGGCGAGCTTGTCGAGCCGGTCCTGCGGTCGGCGATGACGAACCCGGATCCGGTGGTGCGGGCACACGCGCGCGCCACCGAAGTCCTGCTGCACGATCCGGACGCCGGTTTCGACCTCGCGATCGACCAGGCCAGACGGGTCCGTGCGCTCGGACCGGACCGGGAGGAGTCGACCGCGTGCTGATCGGCGAGGTGGCCCGTTACTCGGGAGTGAGTGCCCGCATGCTCCGGCACTACGACTCCCTGGGGCTGGTGCGGCCGACCGGCCGCACCGTCGGCGGCTATCGCGAATATTCCGTCGAGGACATCCGTCGGATCTTCCATGTCGAGGGTCTGCGGTCGCTGGGCTTGTCCCTGACTCAGATCGGGCGGGCCCTCGACGACCCCGGCTTCACACCGTCCGCACTGGTCGGCGACCTCGTGCGGGCGACCGAAGAACGGCTGAGCCGGGACCGGGAGCTGCTCGAACGGCTGCGTGCGGTCGAGGCGGCCGAACCCTCCGGCTGGCAGGACGCGCTGCGCATCGTCGAGCTCCTGCGTGGACTGGGGTCGTCCGATGCCGCCCGGCGGCAGCAGGCCGTCCTCGCCCCGGCCGAGGAGATGCCGGCCGAACTGCTCGCCGAGGCGGTGCTCACCGAATCCGATCCCTATGTCGCCGGAGCGCTGCGGTGGGCGCTCGCCCGGGCCGGAGCGGAAGGTGTGCTGCACGTGGCCTCCGGCCTGGACTCCGCCGATGTCGAGGTCCGGCGGCGGGCGGCCTCGGCACTGGCCGAGATACCCGGGGAGGAGGCCGGCGCGGTGCTACTGGACGCGCTCACCGGCGCGGACCCGACCGTCCGCAGGATCTCCGCCCTCGCCCTCGGCGCGCGCGGGGAGACCCGAGCGGTTCCGGAACTCGTCGCCACCGTGATCGAGGGCCCGAACGATGTCGAGGCCGCCGAACTCCTGGGATCGCTGGCCCGGGACGCGAAATGGGCCGATCACATTCTGAATGCGCTGGCCGGCGAGCTGGCCGCGCACCCGCCGGGTTCACCGGTGCGGCTCCGGCTCACCCAGGCGCTGGCCGAGCTGCCCGGCTCCCTCGCACTGAATACGTTGCGGCCCTTGATGAACGACGACGATCGGACGGTCGCTCTGCTCGCCGCGGCTCTCGTCCGCACGCTCGAACAAGAGCCACCGGCGCCCCGCGGCGGCGACCGCGGTTCCACCGAACTCGCATGATCGCGTCCCGCGCGGGGTATCGCGCGATGCGCGGGACGAGAGGAGTGTCGTGATGCGGTTGCGGCGCAGCACGCCCTACGGTGCCGGAATAGGCCGGGTCCGGCGGGGCAAGGGCTTCGCTTATGTCGACGAGAACGGCTTCGCGGTAACCGATCCCGAAGCGACGCAACGCATCGACGACCTGGTGATCCCGCCGGCCTGGCGGAAGGTGTGGATCTGCCCGCACGCCCACGGGCACATTCAAGCGGTCGGGGTGGACGCGGCGGGGCGGCAGCAGTACCTGTATCACGAACAGTGGCGGCGAGGATGCGACGAGGAGAAGTTCGACCGCATGCTCGAGGTGGCGGCACAGCTACCGAGCCTGCGCGAGCAGGTCGGCGCCGATCTGCGGCGTCCCGGCTTGGATCGGCGCCGCGTGGAGGCCGTCGTGATCGGCCTGCTCGACCGCGGCGTCTTCCGCATTGGCAGTGAGGAATACGCCGAGGAGAACGGCACCCGCGGCGTGGCCACGCTGTTGCACGAACAGGTCCGGGTCTCGGGGAAGGAGATGCGATTCGACTATGTGGCCAAAGGCGGAATCCGCCGCCGGCTTGGCGGCCACCGATTGCCCGAATTCGCAGCGTCGTCGCAACAGCGCCGTGCGGCAGGTGATGACCGAGGTGGCCGAGGCATTGGGCAACACCCCGGTGCCGAGAAGTTTGCCGGAGAACGCCGGGGTACTCCACGCCCATGACCGAGATCGACAACGCGACCCGCATCGAGGCCGAGTCGGTGACGGGAAACCTGGACCTGATGACCATCGTGGACGCCGCGCACACCGCACAGTCGAGCTGGGCCCGCACGCCCGCGGCGAGCCGAGCCGAGGCGCTGCGCGCCGGGGCTGCCGCGTTGCGCGAGCACGCGGACGAGCTCGCCGCCACCCTCGAAGCCGAGACCGGCCGCCCGGCGGCCTCGGGCCGGGAGGGGGCGCTGGCCGGCGCCGGCACGCTCGACCAGTACGCCGAGCTGGGGCCCGTCCATCGCGGCCACACTCTGCAGGGCAGTTGGGACGCAACGGATTTCATGATCGCGCAGCCGCGCGGCGTGGTGGTCGCCCTGACACCGTGGAACGATCCGGTCGCCATCGCGGCGGGGCTGGTCGGTGCCGCGCTCGCCACCGGAAACGCGGTGGTGCACAAGCCCAGTGAACGGTGCCCTCGAACCGGTGAGCTGTTCGGGCGACTGCTCGAGACGCACTGCCCCGACGGCGTATTGCAGACCGTGCGCGGTGACGGCCGGGTGGGCGCGGCACTGTCCGGGCTGCCCGGCGTGGATGTGGTGGCCCACGTCGGCGGCACCGCCACCGGGCGCACCATCGCCACGGCCGGCGCGCGCACGGGGGCGAAAGTGCTGTTGGAGAACGGTGGAAACGATCCGCTGATCGTCGACGCCGATGTGGACCCGGTATGGGCCGCCGAGCAGGCCGCACTGGGCGCCTTCGCCAACGCCGGGCAGATCTGCGTCTCCGTGGAGCGGATCTACGTGCATCGCGATGTCGCCGAGCAGTTCGTTTCGGCGCTGTGCGAACAGGCGCGGCGGTGGAATCTCGATCCGCAACCGCTGGTCGACGAGCGGTTGCGTACGCAGGTGCACGCGCACGTGCGGGAAGCGCTCTCAGCGGGCGCGAAAGCGCTGGTCGGCGGGCACATTCCCGAGGGGCCCGGCACGGCCTATCCGGCGACGGTGCTCACCGACTGCCGCCCCGGAATGCGCGTCGTCCGCGAGGAGACCTTCGGGCCGATCGCACCCGTCCAGGTGGTCGCGGATTTCGCGACAGGCCTCGATGCGGCATGCCGCGACGACTACGGCTTGGCGGCGACGGTCCTGACCGACTCGATGGAACATATGCAACAGGCCTGGCGCACACTGCCGGTGGGCACGGTGAAGATCAACTCGGTCTTCGGTGGCGCACCCGGCGGCGCGGCACAACCGCGCGGCACATCCGGCACCGGATTCGGTTACGGCCCCGAACTTCTCGACGAGATGACCACCACCAAGGTGGTGCACATGGAGCCCGCGCCGCCGCGGCGCTGAGCGTTCACCCGGCAGAGCACACAATTCGACCGGGTCAGGATTCGACCTCGTCGAGCACCTCGTGCAGCCGGTTCAAGGTGCCCCGCCATCCCCGCTCCATCGCGTTGCGGGCCATCTTCTGCCGCCGATCGCCGATGTCGAAACCGGTCTGCGTCAACAACACTCGCGTCCCGCGCCCCTGCGCCTCGAGCACCCAGTCGACCACCCACCGGGCGGGAAACTTCGCCCGCAGGTCGATCCAGGTGTAGGTCAGTTGCTCACCCGCGCGGGCCGCCAGCACCTCACACGCGATCTCCGCGCTCGGCTCGGTCGGGACGGCGAAGATGAAATGTGTGCCCACCACCGGTTCGAGCCCGATCGACCGCATCAGCCAGCGTTCGACCAGATCCGGTTCGGTCAGCGCCCGCCACAGCAGTGCCGGAGGGTGCGGGAAGAACCCGCCGATCTCCACCGCGGCCGGATCCAATTCCGATTCGTAGGTCACCGGCAGACCCCCGGCCCGATCACATCCATGGCACGAGCATTCCACGTCTCCGGGCGGCGCAGGCGGAACCGGCCGGTCGGCAAAGGTTGCCGCGCGTCCGGATGGCGCAGACTCGAATAGCGGTCGATCAACCACCAACTAGAACATGTTGCCCACACTGAATGACGAAAACGGGTCGATGACCCCCTCCTCGACAACGGCGTGTAACCGCCGTCGACCGGCATTTTCGGCTCAGCTCTCGATTCCTGACCGATGAGTCACTAGTCTGAATATGAAACGTGTTCTAGTGTTGTGGCGAAGTTCCAGCGCCGGAAGACCAGAGGAGTCACCCCGCCATGCATACCGAGATCTGCGAACGACTGGGCATCGATGTCCCCATCTTCGCTTTCACCCATTGCCGCGACGTGGCCGCCGCGGTGAGCAACGCCGGCGGGCTCGGCGTCCTGGGGGCGGTCGGTTTCACCGCCGAGGAGCTGGAGGTCGAACTGGCCTGGCTCGATGAACATGTGCACGGCGTGTACGGCGTCGACCTCGTCATCCCGTCCAAGTACGAGGGCAAGGGCATCGACGGGCTGAGCCCCGCGCAGCTGGAAGCCGAACTGGCCAAACTGGTTCCGCAGGGCCACCGGGATTTCGCCGAGAAGATCCTCGCCGACCACGGCGTCCCGAAGCTGCCCGAGGACGAACATCACGAGCAGCTGCTGGGCTGGACCGCCACCACGGCCGGTCCGCAGGTCGACGTCATCCTGAAACACCCCAAGGCGAAGCTGGTCGCCAACGCGCTAGGCACCCCGCCCGACGACATCATCAAGAAGGTCCAGGACTCCGGCCGTTTGATCGGCGCACTGTGCGGCTCGGTCAAGCATGCGCTCAACCACAAGCGCGCCGGCCTGGACTTCGTGGTCTGCCAGGGCACCGAGGGCGGCGGCCACTGCGGTGAGATCTCCTCTCTCGTGCTGTGGCCGCAGGTGATCGACGCCGTCGGCGATCTGCCGGTGCTCGCCGCCGGTGGTATCGGCAACGGCCGCCAGGTCGCCGCCGCCATGGCGATGGGCGCCGCGGGTGCGTGGACCGGTTCGATCTGGCTGACCGTCGAGGAGGCCAATGTGCCGCCCGCGCAGATGCAGACCTACATCGATGCCACCAGCCACGACACCGTGCGGTCGCGGGCGTGGACGGGTAAGCCGGCCCGCATGCTGCGCAACGACTGGACCGAGGCGTGGGAGCGGTCGGACACCCCGGATCCGCTGGGCATGCCGCTGCAGATGATGGTCGCCCTCGACGGCGTCAAGCGCGGCCACCGCTATCCCGAGGCGGCCAAGGACGTCAACTTCAACCCCGTCGGCCAGGTCGTCGGCATGATGAACAAGGTCGAGCGGACCTCCGACGTCATGCAGCGCCTGATGGAGGAATACCTCGAGGCCTGCGAGCGGCTGAACAAGCTCAACAGCTGAACAAGCCTGTCCGGCAGGGCCCGCCGCGCCCTGCCGGACAGTTCTCTCCGGCCTGGACTCCATATCGAAGCGGCTACGGAAGCAACTGGTGCACTTGCGGTTTGCCGGTGCCGGTTGACACTCTGTATGCGCGATGAGAAGTACATATGGTGAACGGCACGAATGCGGCCGGCAAGTTGATCAGAACCCCACCGTCCGGAAGTTTGCTCGGATTGCGCTCGAAGGCACCGCTTTCCGGCCCCGGGCATTCCGCGGCCCCCGGTGCGCGACCGGCGACACGATCGGGGCGCGGTGGTGAAGATATCCTCTCCCGGTATGCGCCGGTTGGCCGCGATCGTGGCGCCCGTCCTCCTCGCCGTCGTGCTGGCCGTGGTGTACAGCTTCATCGACGACACCGGCAAGAAGAACGATCCGAAACCCGATTCCGCTGCCGCCGCGACCTTTTCCGGTAAAGAAGTCAACGCCCTGCTGGGCAAACTCGTGGTCGCACCGGAAGCGCCGATGACCGGGTACAGCCGCGAACAATTCCCGCATTGGGATCAGAACACTCCCGAACACGGATTCGGCGACAAATACGCCCAGTACGCCAAATGCACCACCCGCGATGTGATGATGCTGCGCGATGCCACCGGATCGGTGACCCTCGACGCCGCGACCTGCAAACTGACTCTCGGCAAGGACGGCGGCTGGCGCGACCGCTACGGCGTACTCGACGCCAAGACCGGAAAACTCAAGCCCTACAAATGGATCACCGACCCCGCCGGAGTCGACGCCGAACATATCGTCCCGCTGGCCGAGGCCTGGCGTTCCGGCGCGCAATCCGCCGATACCGATACGCGCCGCAATATCGCCAACGACGCGATCAATCTGGTCGCCTCCGACCCGTCGGCCAACCGGTCCAAGGGTGACCAGGATGCGGCGAATTATCTGCCACCCGGCGTGTTCCGGTGCGAGTACGTTCAGCGCTACATTCGCATCAAGGTAAAATACGGTTTGACCATCGACACGGCGGAACAGACCGCATTGCGCACCGCGGTCGACGACTGCCTCCACCGAGGAGAGTTCACATAGGCGACATCATCGAAATCACCGGGAAGGCCGCCGTCATGACCGACGAGGAAGGGACGGTGTCCGGCGAACTCGATGTCACCGTCGACGAGCAGGGCAGGGGACTGGTTCGCTATCGGGATACCGAAACCTGGTATCACATCGGCAATCTCGATGGCGAACCCGCCCGCACCTGGACCGACGTCGCCGAACTCGTCAGCGCGATCGACGCCGGTCGCGGCAACCGTGACGCCGCGGGCAACACGATCCCGTTCGAGGCCTGAGCGCCCGGCCCCAGAAGTCGACCGTCCGCGACGCTGCGCGCATCGATGCTCAGCGCAGCGATTCCGCGCGCTGCTTGACCGCCGCGGTCATGCCGCCGAATCCGGAATGCAGCGCCTTGCCGAGCGCCAGCGTCACAACCGGCCCCAGCAAGCCGCCCAGTTCGAAATGCGACCGGTACCGGGTACGCCCGTTGTCGAGCGGCGTCACGGTGTGCGAGCGCAGGCTGTGCAGGATGCCCAGCGGTACCGGCTTCATGCTGTAGCTGAATTCGGTTCCGGGGGTGTGGGTCCGGACGTATTCGACCTGCTTGCGCGGCTTCGGCGAACCCAGCCGCACATGCATCTCGATCGGGTCGCCGGGTTCGAGCGTGCTGCGGCATTCGGCGACGAACGGATTCCATTCACCGTAGCTGCCCAGGTCGGTCAGCACCTTCCACACCACCTCGGCGGGTGCGTCGATCTCCACGGTGTCATCGATCACGAAAGCCATGGCGGCAACAATACTGAAACTTGTTCCATCAGCGATACCGCGGGCCCGCTCATCGACCGGCACCGGGTTCGGGCAATGTGAGCGATTGGGTGATCAGCAACCGCGCCGCGCGTGACACGCGGGCGGTGTCGCCGGTGACGAACCGATCCTGCAGCAACCCGCGCACGCCCGAAACGAGCAGAGTGGCGGTCGATTCCGGATCGGCGACGGTGGGGTCGAAGCTTCTCAGCACATCGGTGAGCGCGGTGACCAGCACGTGCACGGCGTCCTCACCGTAGGAACGGAAGGGGCTGCCGGGCACCGCGGCCACCCCCATCACCTGCAACAGCACCCGCGTGCTGGACACCCATTCGGTCGTGATGTTGACGCTGAACGATTCGATGAGGCGGCGGCGCAGGGCCGGCAGATCGGGAACGTCGGCGAACATGCCCGCGATATCGGGGCGCTGGGTCTCGAGCGCCGCGATCAGCATCTGTTCTTTGGTCCCGAAATAGTGGATCAACATGCGCGAGCTGGTTCCGAGATATTCCGCCAGCGGACGCAGCGACAGTTCGGTCAACCCGTATTCGCCGATATAGGCGATCACCCCGGCGAGCAGCTCCGCGCGCCGGGCCTGGTCGAGTGGTCGAGGCACATGTTGACTGTAGCGGTCGCTACGGGTATTCATATCCGCATGAGTGTAACGACTGCTACACAAACGTCGCGGAACGTCGTCGTCACCGCCATGGCCGCCACCACCTGCCTCGGCCCCGACCTCGACAGCACCTGGTCGGCACTGCTGGCAGGCAAGAGCGGGATCGGCCCGCTCACCGACGAATTCGTGACGCGGTACGACCTGCCCGTGCGGATCGGCGGGCGGCTGACCGAACATCCGGGCGCTCACCTGACCCGCATCGAACAGCGCCGGCACTCCTATGTGCAGCAGCTGGCGCTGGTACTGGGCCGCCAGGTCTGGTCGGAGGCGGGGACACCGGAGGTCGACGCCGAACGCCTGGCGGTGTCCGTCGGCACCGGACTCGGCGGCGGCGATGCCTTTCTCACGGCGGTCGACGCGATGCGCGAGGGCGGATATCGCAAGGTGCCGCCGCTGACGGTTCCGATGGTGATGCCGAACGGGCCGGCCGCCCGGGTGGGGCTCGAATTCGGCGCGAAGGCAGGCGTTTACGCGCCGACCTCGGCGTGTTCGTCGGGTGCCGAAGCGATCGCGCACGCGTGGCGGCTGATTCGCACGGGGGAGGCCGACGTGGTGATCGCCGGTGGCGTGGAGGGATATATCGAAGCGATCCCGATCGCCAGCTTCGCCATGATGCGGGCGATGAGTACCCGCAACGACGAACCCGGCCTGGCCTCACGGCCGTTCGACCGCGATCGCGACGGGTTCGTCTTCGGAGAGGCGGGGGCGCTGCTGGTTCTGGAATCGGAGGAGTTCGCCCGGGCCCGCGGGGCCACCGTGCACGGCCGAATTCTCGGCGCGGGAATCACTTCCGACGGCTACCACATCACCGGCACCGACCCCGACGGCGCCGGCGCGGCCCGGGCGATGCGCAAGGCCATCGCCACCGCGGAACTGACCGCTGCCGATATCGACCACATCGACGCGCACGCCACCTCGACACCGATCGGTGATGCCTCGGAGGCCAATGCCATTGCGGCCGTGGCCGAGCACGCCTCGGTGTACGCGCCGAAATCCGCGCTCGGCCATTCCATCGGTGCGGTGGGTGCGCTCGAGGCCATCCTCACCCTGTGCACACTGCGCGACCAGACCGTGCCTCCCACACTGAATTTCGACAATCCGGACCCCGGCGTGGAACTCGACATCGTGCACGGGATCGCTCGTCCACAGCGAATCTCACAGGCGTTGAGCAATTCCTTCGGCTTCGGAGGACACAACGTCACACTCGCATTCGGACGCGCTTGAGGTCTTGGAACCGCGGCAGCTCCGGCGATGTGGAACAACCGCTGTTCACGCTTGTCCACCGATTGTTGTGGATGGCACGCCGACTGTGGAAAACTGCTCCGGAACTGCGGTAACGGCACGACATTTCGCCCATACAGCGACGGAAAACCCTGACCGGCAGCATCTTCGAGCGAGTTCGGCGGACGGGAGGTTCGGGGCCGGTCGACCGTGATGCCGCCGACTGCATCACCCTGGGCCGACGAGTGCGCCCGGCGAGATCGGCGTGCCGGCAGCACTGGGTCGCGCCGCCGGCGCGTACCGCCGAGGTGTCCCGCAGACGTTGTCACTGCAGTCCGCGCCGGGCGGTTGCCGACGCCGTCACCGCGGTGCGCACCGACGGGTACAGACGGCCACTCGCTGCACGCACATGCCGGATCGCGACGGTTCGCGACGAGCGCCACAGCGGAGTCGGACCTCCTGCCGCCGTGCACGCGGTGCACGTTTGCACACACTGCCGTTGTCGGGAGTGCTCACGACCGCCGCCGGCAGCCAGGGGATCGGATCCGGGCGAGGGTAAACCTGGTGCGGGCCGATGGCCTCTGATTCGCTACCGTTTGAGGGGTAGCAGGGTCGAGTGGTGAGGGTTGTGCGCGGAATGGGTGAAAGTTCGATCACGTGGGTCGACGGTGCCGTGGTGACGATCGATCAGCGCGCGCTGCCGCACGAGGTGCGCACGCTGCGGCTGACGACGGTCGACCAGGTGATCGACGCGATCGCGACCCTGGCCGTGCGCGGCGCCCCCGCGATCGGCGTGACCGGCGCCTTCGGAGTCGCCCTCGCCGCGCTCGCCCATCCCGGCGATCCCGAACAGGTCCGAGCCGAGGCCGTCCGGATCGAGGCCGCCCGGCCCACCGCGGTGAATCTGTCCTGGGGCGTGCGACGAGCCCTGGCGAAATTCGACGACGGCGGCGCGGCGGGGGTGCTCGCGGAGGCGGAGGCTCTGCTCGCCGAAGACGGCCGGGTCAACCGGGCCGCCGCCGAACACGCCGCCGACCTGGTGCAACGGCTGTGCCCGGACCGTCCCCTGCGGATGCTCACCCACTGCAACACCGGCCGCCTGGCCACCACCGCGTTCGGCACGGCGATCGGGGCGCTGCGGGTGCTGCACGCGCGCGGCGTGATCGACAGCGTCCTGGTCGACGAAACCCGCCCGCTGCTGCAGGGCGCGCGCCTGACCACCTGGGAACTGGCCGAGGCCGGCATTCCGCATCGGCTCACGGTCGACTCCGCCGCCGCTTGGGCGATGGCGACCGGGCAGGTGGACTGCGTGATCGTCGGAGCGGACCGCATCACCGCCGACGGCTCGGTGGCCAACAAGATCGGCACATACGGACTGGCACTGGCCGCTCGCCATCACGGCATCCCGTTCATCGTGGTGGCCCCCGAATCCACGCGCGACGCGGCGACCGCGACCGGCGCCGGCATCGTCGTCGAACAGCGCGGGTCGGCCGAGATCACCCACGTCGGTGACTACGCGGCCGCCCCCGAGGGCACCGCGGTCTTCAACCCTGCTTTCGACGTCACACCGCCCGAACTGGTGACGGCCGTGGTCACCGAGCACGGCCTGATCGACGAGGCGAATCCGCTTGCGGCGCAGGCGATCGTGGCCCACGATTCCCGCGCCGACGATTCCGGTGCCCAGGACCCCGCCGATTCGCCGAGCGCCGCCGCGATCGCGACCCTGGCGCGCGACCTCTACGCCCGCGGCTGGATGCCGGGCACCGCCGGCAACATCTCCGTCCGTGACGGCGCTTCCGGGGTGGCATCGAATACGGCCCCGGATTCCACCGCGGTCGTCACCGGCAGCGGCCTGTCCAAAGGCGAGTTGACCGCCGCGGATATGGTCCGGGTGCGGATCGAGAACTCCGAACCGATCGCCGGAGACCGCCGTCCCTCCGCGGAGACCGCGATCCACACCGCGATCTACCGCACGACCGAGGCCGCGGCGGTGGTGCACGTACATTCACCGCGGGCGACCGCGGCCTCCGTCGGCGCCCCGAACCCGATGCGGTTCACCGGTTTCGAACTGATCAAGGGTCTGCGCTCCGGCGACACCATCGACATTCCGGTATTTCCCAACCACGCCGACGTGTCGCTGATCGGCGCGGAGATCGACCGGTATCTGCGCGCACATCCGGCGGCCCCGCCGGTGCTGTTCATCGCCGGGCACGGCATCACCGCTTGGGGCGCCGATCTCGCGCAGGCCCGCGACCGCGCGGAATGCCTGGAAGCCCTGTGCGAACTGGTGTCGCTCACCGGGCGCCGCGACATCTCCACCGACCGCATTCTCGAGGAGCAACCGCAATGACCCTGTTGCATATCGCGGCCGATACCGATCCGGCCGACGTGCGCCTGCACACCACCGACCCGGACCGCATCGCGGCCGAGCTCGCCACGCGCGGAATCGTTTTCGACCGCTGGCCCGCTCAGGCCGTGACCGCCGACATCGCGTCCGAGGAGATCCTCGGCCACTACCGGGATCGGATCGACGATCTCAACGCCGACGGCCGCTACCGCCACATCGATCTGGCCCGGTTGCATCCCGACGACAGCGATCCGCAGTGGCCCGAGCAGGCCCGCGCGGCGCGGCAGAAGTTCCTGTCCGAGCATCGCCACGCCGAGGACGAGGTGCGCTTCTTCGTCTCCGGTCGCGGCTGCTTCTACCTGCACCTGGAACCGGAGGTAGTCGCGGTCGTGTGCGAGGGCGGTGATCTGGTGTCGGTGCCCGCGGGGACGCGACACTGGTTCGATATGGGAACCCGGCCGGACTTCGTGGCGATCCGGTTCTTCGAAGAGGTCGACGGCTGGATCGGCGATTTCACCGGCGATCTCATCGCACAGGGCTTTCCGACGCTGGACGAGCTCGTCGCCGCATGAGCGACGAACATCGAGACGACAACCGGGCACGGCCGATCCGGGCGGTCGTCGTGGATATCGAGGGCACCACCAGCCCCACCAGCTCGGTCCGCGAAGATCTGTACGGCTACACCCGCCGCCGACTGCCGCAGTGGCTGGCGGAGGACTCCGACGGCACCGCGAAGACCGTGATCGAGCAGACCCGTGACCTGGCCGGGCGGCCCGACGCCGGTCTCGACGAGATCGCCGGCATCTTGTGCGGCTGGCTCGATTCCGACGTCAAGGCGGCGCCGCTGAAGACCGCGCAGGGGGTGATCTGCGCATGGGGATTCCGGGAGGGCGCCCTGTTCGGCGAGTTCTTCCCCGACGCACCCGTGGCGCTGCGTGCCTGGCACGGCGCCGGACTCACCCTGTGGGTGTATTCGTCGGGTTCGGTACGCAATCAACAGGATTGGTTCGCGTATGCGCGCGGGGGCGAGCTGGCGTCGCTGATCAGCGGCTGGTTCGACCTGGCCAATGCCGGGCCGAAGCGCGAGGAGCAGTCCTATCGCCGCATCGCGGCGGCGATAGGCGTGCCGGCGGGGGAGATCCTGTTCCTGTCCGACCATCCCGACGAGTTGGATGCCGCGGTGGCCGCGGGCTGGCAAGCGGTCGGCGTCACCCGTGCCGGGGAGCCGAATGCGCCGCGGCCGCCGCATCGGTGGATCGGCAGCTTCGCCGAGCTGGATCCGGTCGCGGCCGCCCGCTGAGCGGCCGCGCCGATCCGACGCTCGGAACGCTCAGGCCACCGAGCTGGTGGCTCGCGCGATGAGATGTTCGACCAGCGTCATCAGCACCGTCTTGCAGGAGCTGCGGTCGCGCGCATCGCAGAGCACCACGGGAATGTGGGCGTCGAGATCGAGCGCGTCGCGCACCTCCTCGGTGGTGTAGACCGGGGCGTTGTCGAAGCAGTTCACCGCGACCGCGAACGAGAGTCCGCGCCGTTCGAAGAAATCGATGGCGGCGAAGGAGTTCTCGAGCCGGCGGGTATCGGCGATGACCACCGCGCCGAGAGCGCCGCGCGCCAATTCGTCCCACAGGAACCAGAATCTGTCCTGGCCGGGCGTACCGAACAGGTACAGCACCAGGTTCTGGTCGATGGTGATGCGACCGAAGTCCAGCGCCACGGTGGTGGTGGTCTTGCCCTCCACGCCCGACAGATCGTCGATGCCGGTGGACAATTCGGTGATCAATTCCTCGGTGCGCAGCGGAGTGATCTCGCTGATCGAGGACACCATGGTGGTCTTCCCGACGCCGAAACCGCCGGCTACGAGGATTTTGACCGAGGCAGCCAGGTCGGCCGAGGACGAAATATCAGGCACGGTGTTCTACAGCTTTCGGATTCCATCGAGTACTGCTCGCAAAATGTTCAGTTCGCCGGTCCCGCCGGTATCGGTGTCGGTCCGGGCGGGGGCCCGGAAATTCAGCAAACCCTCGCCGATGAGATCACCGACGAGGATCTTGGTCACCGCCAACGGTAGCTTGAGTCTCGCCGAGACTTCGGCCACCGATTGCGGAGTCCGGCACAGCCGAACGATTTCCGCGTATTCGGGTTCGACGCGCCGCAGCGGCGGACCCGGTGACACGGTCACCACCAGGGTGAGCATGTCCAGATCGTGTCCCGCCCCCATGGTGCGGCCCCGCGTCACGGCGTACGGTCGGACCAGAGGGCCGGCCGCATCGTCGAACCACGGTTGACCGAAGCGCGTCATGACAATCTATGCTCCACGTGCTCGGCCAGACCGTTACGCGGATCGGTGGACAGGTAACCACCGACTCGCTGCACGGTCAGATTCATTTCGTAGGCCACCATACCCAGATTCGCGTTCTCGTTGGCCTGCAATGCGATACATGCGTTGTCACCGGCCGCGGTGACGAACAGTACCGCACGGTCGAGTTCGATGACGGCCTGGCGTACGCCGCCCCCGTCGAACCGGTTTCCGGCGCTGCGCGCCAGCCCGTACAGCGTGGCCGACATGGCGCCGAAGTGTTCGGCGTCCTCGCGGCTCATCGACGTGGATCGGCCCAGCAGCAGCCCGTCGGTGGAATGCACCACCGCGTAGCGCACCCCGGCCAGGCGATCGACCAGATCGTCGAGCAGCCAGTTCAGATCACCTGCGTTGGAAGAAGTCACCTTCGCCTTCCTGTTCGTCCGGGGTGGGGCCGGGCTGCGATCGCCGCCCCTGCCTGGTTCCGTTCTCGATGGCGGACATCAGGTCTCGTGCCTGTTCCGCCGAGCGCGGCCGCTGCGGGGACGCAGCATCGGGTTGGGGGTCGTGCGCCAATTCCGGTGCCAGACTGGCCTGTCGGCGACGGCGGGGCAACGGTGGGCGAGCATCGCTGCCAGTGTAGGACGGGCGCTGCGGACTGCGACGGGCCGGTTGGTCGGTGGGCGTCGCGGGCAGCTCGTGGCGCGGCGGAGCCTCGCGCCGGGCCGGGGTGTCGGCCCAGCTCCGGTCGTCGGTGCGTGGCGCGCTGTCGGTGCGCGGGTAATCGGACCAGGCCTGCGGTTGCGGCGGCGACAGGGTCGCCAGCGACGTTGCGGCCGAGGTCGTTTCGGCCGCGGGGATGGCCGGCATCTCACCGGTCATCGCGGGCTCGGGACGGCGGCCGGCGAAGCGTTCGGGCAGATGGTCGGCCAGCGGCGCATCGGCGGCGACGACGGCGGTCGGCACCAGCACGATGGCGCGGATGCCGCCGTAGTCGGATTCCGACAGCCGCACCGTGATGCCGTGGCGAGCACCCAGCTGGGCGACCACGAACAGGCCCAGGCGCGAATTGGCCGACAGTGTGGCCACACCGAAATCCGGTGGGTTGCGCAGCATCTCGTTGGCGCGTTCGAGTTCGTCGGCGGGCATGCCCATGCCCTGATCGCTGATCTCGATCGCCACGCCCTTGCCGACCACGTTGCTGCTCACCTCGACCCGCGATTGCGGCGGGGAGAAGGAGGTGGCGTTGTCGACCAGCTCGGCGAGCAGGTGGATGAGGTCGGCGACCACGTTGCCGACGATGAACACCTGCGGCATCCGATGCGCGCGAACCCGCGCGTAGTCGAGGGTTTCACCGATCGCACTGCGTACCAGCTCGACCAGCGGCACCGGGCGCCGCCACTGCCTGCCGGGTTCGCCGCCGCCGAGGATGATCAGATTCTCGGCGTTGCGGCGTTCGCGAGTGGCCAGGTGGTCGAGCCGGAAGAAGGTCTCGAGCAGCGCCGGATCCTCCTGGCGCTGTTCGGCTTCGTCGAGAATCTCGAGCTGGCGGTGCACCACGATCTGGCTGCGGTGCGCGATGTTGAGGAATACCGCGCGCACGCCCTCACGAGTGCGCGCCTCGGTGACCGCGGCGGCGACGGCCGCGGTGTGGGCGCGGTTGAACGCGTTGGCCACCGAACCGATCTCGTCGTGACCGAAGTCCAGCCGGGCCGCCTCGATCTCGGGATCGACGTTCTCGCCCTCGCTCAGGCGGCGCATCGTTTCGGGCAGGCGGACCTCTGCCAGCGCGAGGGTTTCGGTGCGCAGCCGCTTGAGCCGCCCGATCAACCGGTTGGCCAGCCACAGCGAGAGCAGGAAGGCGATGATCGCGATCGCCAGCACGCCGGCGCCGGCCCACAGCGAGTTGGTCGCGGTGCGGTCGCCGTCGTCGACGGCGGTCTGGTTGGCGTGGTCGTTCTGATACTGCCAGGCGGCGAGCAGCTGGTCGCCGAGTTGTTCGGCCGAGGTGCGCCAATCGGCGAAACTCATCGGCGGCGGCGGTAATTCGCCGTTCTTGCTGGGCGCCGGCGGATGGATGAGGTAGTCCTCCATCGCGGCCAGCTGCTGCCAGGCCGGGGAGGCGATGACGGTCTTGATCTTGTCCGCCGGGGGCCCGGTGAGATCCGCGGCGAGCTGGGGGAGTTCGGTGCGGTAGTAGCCGACCAGGTTGCGGTAGTCGTCGCGCATCTGCCCGGCCAGGATCTGGCCGTTGAGTTCGGCCGCGGTCAGGGCGGCGCTGCGCGACATGCCCTCCATCGCGTGCAGCGTGCGCAGACCGCCGGCGAGCTGCTGGGCGACCGCGGCGTCGGGCGCGGTCGGGATGGTGAGATTGGTGCCGACGACGACGGCATCCAGAATGCGGTTGTAGATGGCGTAGGTTTCGGGAATCGGCAGCGCGCCCGCGTCGACCCCGCCGCGAATGGCCGGAAGTTGCTTCTTGAGGGTTTCGAATCCGCCGGTGTCGTCACCCATCGGATTCGAACCGCTGGTCATCAGTTTGTTCTCGGTGGCGGCCAGGGCCTGTAGGGCGTTGTCCACTCGCGTGCGCGCCGCGCCGAGAGCGGCGGGGTCGCCGTGCTCACCGGCCAGATGCCACAGCGACAGCATCCGTTCCTGTTCGACCGCGGCGATCATCTCGCGAGTGTGCACATTGGCATTGCCCAGGATCGATGCCCAGTCCTTGGCGTGCTGCCCCTCCCGTACCAGATAACCCGCTGTGCCCACACCGATTCCGAGCAATGTCAAGCTCGGAATCACGGCGATGGCCAGGATGCGGGTTCGGATACCGAGCCTCGCTCTCAACATCGGCACAACATAACGGGCGATGTTTCAAACTTCAGGGCGGATGCCACTGAGCGAGACCTATATTGACTTTTGCGGCCCGGTATGAGTTTGCAGTTCAGGGGCGGATTATCAAGTGTGGCGAAGATGACCGCCGTCGAGACATTGTGGCAAGTCACACGTTTGAACAGTGTTAGGTATATCTGCGCTCGAATACCGCGGTGAGTCAGCGTGTTCTGTCACCGGCCCGCCGCTGGGCGGCGGCGGGCGGCGAGAGCGGACAGGACGACCACGGCCGCGCACTCGACCACGACGACGGTGGCGATCAATGCCGAATACGATGTGTCGGAGAGGAATCCGGTGATCGCGCCGCCGGCGGCGGTGGCGGCGCCGAGGACGGCGGCGTAGATGCCGTAGGCGGTGGCGCGGCGATCGGCCGGAACCAGATCGGCCACCACGGCGCGCAGCGTGGATTCCTGTACACCGACCGTCGCACCCCACAGCAGTGCACCCGCCAGCACAGCGCCCATGTCACCCGCGAAACCGAAGACCGGCACCAGCGCCGTCGAAACCGGCAGGACGAGTAGTGTTTTCGCGCCCACGCGGTCGTACAGCCAGCCGGAGGCCAGCGCGGCCACGGCGTCGGCTCCCATGGCCGCGGCATAGACCACCGGCACCGTGGCCGCCGTGAACACCCCGGCCGCCACCATGTGCAGTGACAGCACGCCGTAGGTGGTGGCGCCGAGCATCGAGACGGCGGTGAACAGGCAATACAGCCAGAACCGGCGCGGCAGCGGAACTCTCGAGCTTCCGGGCCGAGGTGCCGCGGCGGCGGGTTCGAATCGTGCCGGATCGGGAACACGGATTCGGATGCGTACCAACAACAGCAGCGTCGCCGCACCCGGGATCGCCAGCATGGTGAGGGCGGGAGTGAAATCGTCGCCGGTCGCAGCCAGAACCGCCGCGACGGTCAGCGGCCCCGCGACCGCGCCGACCTGATCGAGCGCCTCGTGCACCGCGAAGCCGCGACCGCGGCCGGTGACCGTGGTGGCATGCGAGAGCAACGTGTCCTTGGCCGGACTTCGCACCGCCTTGCCGACCCGTTCGGCGATCACCAACGCGGCCGCCACCCACAGCACCCCCGCGAGGCCCAGGAGCGGGACGCTGACCACGGTGAGCACATAGCCGGAGATGGTCCACGCCCAGAACCGCCGCGTCCGGTCGGTCAGCGGGCCCGAGACCAGGCGCAGCACCAGCGCGGCCGCCTCACCCACTCCGGTCACCATGCCCACGACGAATCCGGAGGCACCCAACGAGCCCAGGAGCGGCCCGGTGATCGACCGCGCCCCTTCGTACACGAAATCCGCCAGCAAGCTGACAATTCCGAACCGGACCACGAAACCCCAGGCCCCCAGCGGCGGGGCCGGGTCCCGCCTGGGCCGCGCATCGGCTCGCCGAGCCGCCATGATCCGCCTCCGGTCGTCGCCGATCCGCCCGCCGCCCCGATCGGATCCATGATCGCATCGGTATGCGGCCGGGGCAGGGAAAACGCCCCGCCGGAGCGCCCCGGTGTGACGCATGTGCCGCGCGGTGGCCCACCCCGCCGAAAGTCCGGGACAATATCCGTCCCAGGGCGGAGATATGCCCGCGCAGCGCGCGGTAGATTATGTGTATCGGAGGGTTACATTACTCACAAGTAGGAGGCGACGATGCCCGTGCCGGAAGCTGCGGTGTTCGAGCGTCTGCGGGCGTTCGCGTCCGTCGACGGTTCCCGTGAACACGCGAACAAGACCATCGCCGAGACGTTCACCGGGCAGCCGCTGGGCGAGGTGCCGGTGGGTACCGCCGATGATGTGAGCGCCGCGTTCACCCGCGCCCGCGCCGCGCAGGCGGAATGGGCGAAACGCACGCCCAAGGAACGGGCGGCGGTGCTGGAACGCTTCCGCGAACTGATCATCAGCGAGCGCGAATACCTGATGGACGTGATCCAGGCCGAAACCGGCAAGGCCCGGTGGGCGGCGCAGGAAGAAATTCTGGGCATGATGTTCGCGGCCCGCTACTTCTCGCGCGTCGCGCCGAAATTGCTGGCACCGCATTCGGTGCCCGGTGCGTTCCCGGTGCTCAACCGCGCGCAGGTACGCACCCAGCCCAAGGGTGTGGTCGGCGTCATCGCGCCGTGGAACTATCCGATGGTGCTGTCGATCGGCGATTCGATCCCGGCGCTACTGGCCGGCAACGCGGTCGTGGTCAAACCCGACAGCCAGACACCGTACTCGTCGCTGGCCAGCGTGGAGTTGCTGCTGCGCGCGGGTCTGCCCCGCGATGTGCTGCAGGTGATTCCGGGCCCGGGCGGCGTGGTCGGCACCGCGATCGTCGACCGGTGCGACTACCTGATGTTCACCGGCTCCTCGGCCACCGGGCGCGAACTGGCCCAGCAGTGCGGCAAGCGGCTGATCGGATTCTCCGCCGAGCTCGGCGGTAAGAACCCGATGATCGTGGCCCGCGGCGCGAATCTGGACAAGGTCGCCAAGGCGGCCGTGCGTGCCTGCTTCTCCAACGCCGGCCAGCTGTGCATCTCGATCGAGCGGATCTACGTCGAGGAGTCGATCGCGGCGCAGTTCAGCGAGAAGTTCGTCAAGGCGGTCGGCGCCGCGAAACTCGGTGCGGCCTACGACTTCTCGACCGATATCGGCAGCCTGATCTCACCGGCGCAGCTCGAGACCGTCACCAAGCATGTCGCCGATGCCACGTCCAAGGGCGCCGAAATTCTCGCCGGCGGCAACGCGCGCCCCGATCTGGGGCCGCTGTTCTTCGAGCCGACCGTCCTGAGCAAGGTCACCGACGAGATGGAATGCGGCCGCAACGAGACCTTCGGCCCGCTGGTCTCGATCTATCCGGTCGCCGATGTCGAGGAGGCGATCGCCCGCGCCAACGACACCGAATACGGGCTCAACGCCAGCGTATGGGCGAGCAGCGCGTCCGAGGGGCAGGCCATCGCGGCCCGGCTGCGCACCGGAACCGTCTGTGTCGACGAAGGTTACGCACCGGCGTGGGGGAGCACCGGCGCACCGATGGGAGGTATGGGCATCTCCGGTGTCGGTCGGCGCCACGGCCCCGACGGCCTGCTGAAGTTCACCGAACCGCAGACGGTGGTCGTCACCCGCGGAATGAATCTGGATGCGCCGCTGGGGATTCCGCAGTCGAAGTGGCAGGCGTTGCTGATGACGCTCGCGCGCAGCTTCCGCTACCTGCCGGGACGCTGAGCGACACCGGGTCGGTCACCGGAGCCCCCGGTGGCCGACCCGGCGCGCACCTACTGGTTGAAGAAGATTCCGGTCAGATTCGCGTTCTTGATCGGTGTGTCGGCGTTGCGCTGGTTGGCGCACAGGAAGTCCACCGCCGCCATGGTGGCGTCGACCTGGGTGCCGGCGGGCTCGTGATCGTTGTTCGTCTGCTGTTTCACGAATTTGGTGATCGTGACCCGCTTGGTGTCGGCGTCCTGTTTGACGTAGTCGCTGCACGGGGTGTCGCCACCCTTGTTGATCGCGCGCTGCACGTCCGAGCATCCACTCAGCAGGCCCGCGGTCACCGCGGCCGCTGCGATGGTGCCGAACAGCGCGGCGATGCTGCGATGGGCCCTGGGTGTCATCTGGTCTCCTCGTCGAGGCCGCGTGCCGGGCCGATCCCGGCAATTCGACCGCAAGCCTAAGCGTTCACCGGCCGAATACCCCGTCGTATCCGGCCGAATCGGACGGACCGCTACCCTACGGCGGTGCAGCTGTCTCGAACGGCCGATGCGGTGTCGTCGGTAACCGATAAATTGACGACGATCTCTCCGCAGCCGCCGGTATGGGTGGTGCTGGCGACGGCAGCGGCGGCGCTGGTGGTTGTGCTCTACCGGCCGGTGTGGCGAGTGCTGCGGACCTGTGTGACGATCGCCCACGAGATCGGCCACGCGGTGGTGGCGATCTGCACGGGCCGCACCCTCAGCGGTATCCGGCTGCATTCGGACACCTCGGGGGTGACCGTATCTCGCGGCAAGCCACGAGGTTTCGGGATGGTGCTGACCACTCTGGCCGGTTATCCGGCCCCTTCGGCGGTGGGGCTGGGATTCGCGATCCTGCTCGGCACCGGACGCCAGACGATGATGCTGTGGATCCTCATCGCGGCGCTGGTGGTGCTGATCGTGGTGATCCGCAACCTGTTCGGCTTCCTCGCCGTGATCTGCGTGGGCGGGGCCGCCTTCGCGGTGTCCTGGTACGGAACCGCGGTGTGGCAGGGTGTCTTCGGTTATGTGGTCACGTGGTTCCTGCTGTTCGGCGGCGTGCGCGCGGTGATCGAACTGTGGCAGGTGTCGGTGCGCGGCGACGGATCCGATGCCGATCAGCTGGCCTGGCTCACCCGCATTCCCGCGCGGCTGTGGGTCCTCGTGTTCGGCCTGCTGACTTTCGCGGCGCTGGTGCTGGGTGGGGGGCAGCTACTGGGGATTCAGCCGTCCTGAGCCTGTGCACGCCACCGGCGGGCCGCATCCGAATCACCCCGGCGTTCGAGCACTTCCGCGAGACCGGCCATCGCGCGCGGGTCGCCCTGCTCGGCCGCGACACGCCACCAGCGTTGCGCCTCGTCGAATTCGCGTGTGCGATAACCGAGTACGCCGAGATCGTAGGCCGCTCCGGTATGCCCGAGATCGGCCGCCTGCCGCCACAGCCGCCGGGCCTGGTCGAGGTCGCCGCGAGTGTGCGCCTCCACGCCGAGGTGGTAGAGCGCGGACCGGAACCGGTCCTGATCGCCGGCGGCGTCGACGGTGGCGGTCACCGCCACCACCAATTCGCCGAAATCGGGTTCGCCGACGCCGGTACTGCAGCGCAGCACCATGGTCGCACCCGAGCCGCGTTCGATGACGAGTCCGTAGTTGCCCGTCCATGATTCGACCGCGCCCGCGGCCGTCATCCACACCGGGGTGAGGGTGTAGGCGGCCGCCGGGCCGGTTCCCGACAGGCGTAGATCGATCCCCTCGGCGAGGGCATCGCTCCACACATCGACGCCCGCCAGCCTGCTTCCGCGCACCATCACAGAGCCGTCGATCACCGACAACCCGATGCCCAGGCCCAGCAATCCCGACGGGGGCGCCGCGGCGCGCAGCGACAACCGCACCACCGTCGGTTCCGCTCCCAGGCGCTGCGAGTACATCGGATGGACCGTGAGACCGCGCCAATCGACCGGCTCGGTGCCCGGATATCGCTCGGCCAGGGGGCGATTCGCCTCACCGGTACCGGCCATCGCGCCGCCTTTCGCCGCAGCTGTAGGGGGAATCGATGCGCTGCCGCGCACACCGTAGTCCCTGCGGCCGGAAAATGGCGCCGAACCGGCGGGTTCAGTCCTCGCTGCTGCCGCGCTGCCCGATGAACGCCCGCAGGGCCGGGTCCGCGGAGACGATGCGGTCCACCTCGTCTCCGCCGGTGCATTCGAACAATCCGATGGTCACGTGCGTGCCGCGCCTGCCCAGCACGCGCCAGATGCCACCGCTGTCCTGCCAGCGGATCAGCGCGGCGACGGCGGGGGAGATCTGCGAATCCGGCACTCCACCATTGTGACTGCCGAATCCGTCAGGCGAATTCGTGGTACAGCTCGGGCAGGAAGCGAGCCAGATGGTTCATCTCCTGCCCGCAGTGCAACAGCAGATCACGAGCGAGGCCGAGTCCCGGTACGAGGTCGTCGACGTCGGCGGCGGCACCGCGCTGCACCGCACGCGCGGTGTGCACCGGATCCAGGGTGTGGACTCCGTAGATGCGCAGATAGAAGCGGCTGCGCATCTCGCATCCACCGGCGACCGGGCGGACCTGGTGGGCCAGCCAGCCCAGGTCGACGGGCGCGACGCTGCTGCCGACCCGTCCGAGCACCACGGTGTGGTCCTCGGGGACGGTGAACCCGTAGGCGACCGGATCGTGGAAGGCGATGGCGAGCTGCTGCAACTTCGGGCCGATGTATTCATCGACGTAGGAGATGTTGCCGACATACCGCTGCCGGTCCGGCATCGCCCCGCCCGTCCGGTCGGCCGCGACCTCCGCGTACATGTGCGCATCCGGATGCCACAGCTTGTACCGGGCGGATTCGACCAGATGCCACCCGAACCACCAATCCCACATGGCGGCGGTCACGCGCGGCATCTCCGTGCGTACCGCCACCCAGACAATTCCGGAATCGGTGTGCCCGTATCCGGTTTCGATCGGCGCGTAGCCGGACGGGCCCAGCTCCGCGGTCAGCGCGGCGAAGGGCGGAATACGTTCCGCCGGGGTGGGTGGCCCCGCGTACGCGGCGGCGACCGCCGGTTGCGGTGGGGCGGTGTGCTCGGTCATGAAGTGGGCATAGGGCTGGGCGCGGTCCTGCGCGGAATACCCGCCGTAGCGGACGTTGTCGGGCCCGTCGGCGTGAGCCGGTGACGACCGGACCACGGCGAACGCCCCCGCGCCGACGGCCGCCAGCGCCAATGCCCTGCGCCGCGAGAGAGCCGACGATTTCACCATGCGACGAGGCTACTGCCGCGCGCGCCGCGCAGGCGCGCCGATCATGGCGGCTCCCAACAGGATTCGTGAATGCCGGTGGGTTCACCGGCCCGGCGGCGACACGATCATGACATGTCCCAGTGTGGCCGCCGCATATGGTGATCGGGCGGCCCGTCGCGGGCCGTGCGGGTTCGCCGGGCGAGGGACCGCACGGCCGCGCGAGGTGCAGGCTACGGCGTGGAGTAGCCGATCAGGGCTCCGATCCCGGCGCCGATCGGAATGGTGACCAGGGCGCCGACACCACCGAGGAAGAAGCCCAGCACCGCACCGATTCCGGCGCCGACCAGGGCGCCGACGCCCGCGTTGTACTGCTTGCGAGCGAGCGTGTCGGAGGCCTCGTCGATGGCCTGTGCGGTCCGATCGGTGGCCGACTGCGGCGTCAGTGTGAGGGTCCGGCCGGCATTGTCGATGCGCGGTGTGAGGCCGACCGTTCCGGACGCCGTGCGCAGACCGAGCGGCACCGACGCGACGGCACGGCCGGCGGCATCGGTGAGAGTGACCGCATCACCGGTGACGGTGAAGGATCCGGCGTCCACGGTGGTCGTCAGACCGGTGTGGTCGGCCGTCGGCGCGGTGACGAAGCCGACGCCCTGTTCGACCCCGCGCACAGCGATCTCGGAGGCCGTGGCCGGTGCGGCCTGCGCGACGCCGGCGGCCGCGGTGGTGGCACCGACGGCCAGTAGCGCGGTAGCGGCGAATTTCTTGGCTCTCATGATCTTTCCCCACATTCCGTCGGCCCGGCCGGGCCGACATGTCCCCTGTGGCCGGATCTCGGCCGTTCTCATTCTTACCCAGATAGCGCGCCGGTGTTCGGTTTCCGATTCGCGGTTCCCGAAATCGCTTCGCGCACAGTGGGTTTGCCTGTTGTTCGCGAGGAATGTGAATCGTCGCGACCGGCCTGGAAGCAGACGGCCGCCGGAAGCGCAGCCGGGCGAACGCCGTGGCCGGTCCGAACCGCGCATTCCGGCGATGCTCCCGGCTCCCGCGGCGTACCCGACCGCTCCGGAATCCGCGCCACGCCCACACCCATACCGGATCGACTCGGCGCCACCGATTCGATGCCGCGAAGGCCGGGGTACTGCGACAACGGATTCCTTCCGACTCGGCGGCCCGACCGCGAACACCTTCGGTCCCGCACCCGCGCGCCGTATTGTCGATCGATGTGAGCGACGACGACGGTTCGACGCCCCTGCGATTGCCCCCCTCCGCGATCGGCGATTCCGTCGAGCTGGCCGACCACATCTGTACCCGGCTGCAGCGGGAGATTCCGGCGTACCGGGGGATTGCCGCCGCCAGCCTGACGCCGTCGATCGCCTCCGTAATCGATCGTCTGATCACCGCCACCGCGGCCGATCGGCCACTGGACGAGCAGGAGCTCGCGGAATTCCGAGCCTACGGCGCGTTGCGGGCCGAACTCGGTGTGCCGCTCGACGCGATGCTGCGCGGATGGCAGATCGTGGTGGGAGAGGTGATCGAACGCATCAGTACCTCCGAACACTGGGCGACCCGGCGCGGCTCGGCGCTGCTGTCGGTCCTCGGTTCCCTGCTGCGTGCCTCGGACGCGGCCACCGTCGCATTCACCTCCGCCCACCGCGAAGCCGAAGCGCAGATCACCCGCCGCCTCGATACCCGGCGCGACGATATGGTGCGGGCGCTGACCGAGGGCGTTTTGCCCGCCGGTGAGCTGCGCCGCCGTGCCCAACACATAGGACTCCGCCTGGACGCGACGTATTCGGCCTTCCGCGCGATCACCGCGGAGCCGGAACAGACTGAGTGGGAGCTGCGGCAACGGCCGGGATTCCGGCCGCCGGGTGGGGTGGTGGCGATCCTGGAACGCGATGTGGTCGGCATCTGCGATCCGCGCGACGATTCCGCACCCTCGGCCGGAGTGTTCCTCGGGGTGGGCCCGGCCTGTCCGCTCGAGCGGGTTCCCCATTCGCTGCATATCGCCGGCCGGGTCGCCGAGACCGCGCGCCTGTTCGGGCGTCCGGGGCGCCACACGCTCACCGACCTCGGCCTCCTACCGGCCGTCGTCGGCGACAGCGATGTCGGGGCCGCGATGGTCCGCCGCTACATCGACCCGCTCGTCGACGTCGACGCCGACGCGATCCTCGAGACCGTCGATGCCTATCTGGCGGCCGGCTGCAATGCCAGCGAGACCGGTCATCGGCTGTATCTGCATCACAACACGGTCCGCTATCGGCTGTCCCGGTTCGAGGAGCTCACGGGTGCGTCACTGAAGGATCCGCACGTGATGCAGCAGGTGTGGTGGGCATTGCGCTATCGGGAACTGTGTTCCGGTCACCCGGGCTCGTGCGTCGATTAATAAGGAGAATCGTCCACATTTTGTCAACTATTACGAAACTCCGCGCCCGGGCCGGCGGTTGATCGATACATGGGAACGACGCGGGCCCGAGATCCGGGCACCGCGCCCAGATGTCCGTGCGACGCTCGAAAGGAAAGGACCGGCACCATGACATTCGCCGATCCGGTCACCGCGGTATTCGCCGACGCTGTCGATATGGCCGTGCGCGCACCCTCGGTGCACAACACCCAACCGTGGCGGTGGTCGCTGCGCGAGGACGCCGCCCACCTGTACGCCGACCGGTCGCGGCAGTTGGTCGTGACCGATCCGGCCCAGCGCGCACTGCTCCTGAGCTGCGGGGCGGCACTGCATCACATGCGGGTGGCGCTGGCCGTGCGCGGCTGGTCCGCGCGGGTCACCTACCTTCCCGACGACGCCGATCCCGATCACCTCGCGGCCATCACCGTGCGCCCGTACCGGCCGTCGCCGCGCGATATCGAACTCGCCGCGGCGATCGGCCACCGGCAGTCGGATCGCCGCCGCTACAGCGCGCGACCGGTGCCGCAGGCGTTCGTGCGGGAGGTGTCCGCCGCCGCCCGGTCCTACGGCGCCGCCGCCCGGCAGGTGCCGCGGGAGCTGCGCCCGGAATTGGCCGAAGCCGCCCGGGTCGCCTCGCTGCGCCACGCCGCCGATCCCGCATATCTGCACGAGCTGGCGGTCTGGAGCGGTCGGCACGGGACCTCGGACGGTGTCCCGGCCGCGAATACGCCGGCCCCGCGTGCCGATGACGAGATCGCCAGGCGCCGGTTCGAGTCACCGGAACTGGCCGATCCGGCCACCGAACCCGAGGCCGCCGAATGGCTGGTGATGTGCACGGCCGGCGATGACCCGCTCTCTCGGCTGCGGGCGGGGGAAGCGCTCAGCGCGCTGCTGTTGTCGGCGACCACGCTGGGCCTGTCATCCAGTCTGCAGTCCGAACCGCTGGCCATGCCCGACCTGCGCTCCCACATTCGCCGAAGCGTGCTGTTGGAGTGCGCCTACCCGCAGACGATAGTGCGACTGGGCTGGTTGCCCGCCGGCGCGGCGTCGCTGCCGCAGACGCCGCGGCGACCCGTCACCGAGGTACTCGCGACCCCTGTGGCGATCTGAGCGATCCGCGGCTAGAGCCCCGCGGCCGCCGCGATCTCGCGGGCGTGGGCGACGATCGCGTCGATGCGTTCGACGGTCGGCGTCCCCGCGGCGGCCTTGTTGCTCGGCGTATCGGCTGCGCGCCGCATCACGCCCTCGGCGATGATCGCGAGCTTCCACAAGCCCAGCACATGCCAGAAGGTGAGGGCGTCGCGGTCACGGCCGGTTTCGTCGAGGTAGGCGCGCGCCATCTCGGCTCGGTTCGGGAAACCCGGCAGTGCCGACGCCGGGAAGTCACCGCCGAGGTCCTCGCCGGGCTGGACCCAGTAGGCGAGCAGACTCCCCATATCCGCGAGGGGATCGCCGAGGGTGGACAATTCCCAGTCCAGCGCGGCCACCACCGCGCCGGTCTCCCGCGAGGTGATCACGTTGCGCAGGTGGAAGTCACCGTGCACCAATGTCGTTTCCCGTTGCGGCGGAATCGATCCGGCTAGCCGGCGGGTGAGATCGTCGAGTTCGGGCACCTCGCGGGTGCGCGACTGCTCCCACTGCCGCGACCATCGATTCAGCTGCCGCTGCGCATACGGTTTGTGACTGGCCAGATCCGCCAGCCCCACCGCCTCGAGATCGACCGCGTGAATACGCGCCAGCGTGTGGGTCAGGGACCGGGCGATGGCCAGGCGCCGTTGCGGAGTCAGCGACTCCGCGACCTCCATGGTGTCCACGACTTGTCCGTCGACGTATTCCATCAGCACCACCGGCGCGTCGCAGACCTCGGAATCCGTTGTGACGGAAAGGATTTCCGGCACCGGAACATCGGTTCCGGCCAGCGCGGACATGATCCGCGACTCGCGCACCACATCGTGCGCGGAGGCCAGCAGCCGGCCGAGGGGTGGCCGCCGCAGCACCCAGCGGTGTCCGGCGTCGTCGCGCACCAGATAGGTGAGATTGGACTGGCCGAGACCGATCCGGGTGAAGGTCGGGGCGCCGGTCAGCCCGAACCCCAGACCGTCGATCCACCGGGTGACGGCGGCGGTGTCGATGCCCCCGGCCTGCTCCGGCGTGGCGGTCACGGTGCCGCCCGGAATGCCGCCGGGTGGCCGAGTCGCTGCCCACCGTCGACGACCATCACCTCACCGGTGATCCAGCGCGCGGCGTCGGATACCAGGAACGCGATCGCCGACCCGATATCGTCGGGTTCGCCGATCCGGTCCAGTGCGGTTGCGTCGGCCACCAGATTCTCGTGCTCGCGCCACAGAGCCTCGGCGAGCTTGGTCCGCACCACGCCGGGCGCGACGGCGTTGACCCGGACCCGCGGCGACAGTTCCAGCGCCATCTGCTTGGTGAGGTGGATGAGCGCCGCCTTGGAGGCGTTGTAGAGACCGAGGTTCGCCTCGAAACCCATACCGCCGATCGAGGCGGTGTTCACGACCGCGCCGCCGTGTTCACCCATCCAGGCCTTGGTCGCCAGCGACGTCCACAGGATCGGCGCCCACAGGTTGACGTCGAAGATCTTGGCGAACCGGCCGTGGTCCTGATCGATCACCGGGCCGAACGCCGGATTGGTGCCCGCGTTGTTGACCAGGATGTCGACGCTGCCGAACCGCTCGAGGGTGCGGTCGATGCAGCTGCGCGCGGCCTCCTCGTCGACGGCGTGCGCGGCGATGC
This sequence comes from Nocardia sp. 852002-20019_SCH5090214, assembly GCF_001665865.1. Classification (NCBI taxonomy): domain Bacteria; kingdom Bacillati; phylum Actinomycetota; class Actinomycetes; order Mycobacteriales; family Nocardiaceae; genus Nocardia; species Nocardia sp. 852002-20019_SCH5090214. Next base: position 32,153 of record NZ_LZMK01000059.1, read on the forward strand.
CGAGCGCGTTGCCCTCCACCTGTGCGGCCGCCGCGTCTGCCGATTCCTGATCCCGTGAGGTCAGCACCACGTTGGCCCCGGCCGCGGCGAGGGCCTGCGCGGTCGCGAGGCCGATGCCGCGCGAGGCGCCGGTGACGATCGCGGTGCGGCCGGTCAGATCCGCGTTCGGCATATCAGTTGTCCGCCTTCACATCTCGATACTTGCGCAGTTCCTGCCGGGCCAGTGTGCGCTTGTGCACCTCGTCGGGGCCGTCGGCCAGCCGCAGCGTGCGCAGATGCGCCCACGCCATGGCGAGCGGGAAGTCGTCGGTGACACCGGCGCCACCGTGGACCTGAATGGCCCGGTCGACGATCTTCAGGGCGATATTCGGCGCGGCCACCTTGATCGCGGCGATCTCGGTGCGCGCCTCCTTGTTGCCGACGGTGTCCATCAGATAGGCGGCCTTCAGGGTCAGCAGCCGGATCATCTCGATATCGATGCGCGCCTCGGCGATCCAGTCCTGGATATTGGCGTTGGCGGCGATCGGCTTGCCGAAGGTGATGCGCGTACTCGCGCGCCGGCACATCAGCTCCAGGGCGCGTTCGGCCATTCCGATGGCCCGCATGCAGTGGTGAATGCGGCCGGGGCCGAGCCGGGCCTGGCTGATCGCGAAGCCCTCGCCCTCGCCCTTCAGCACATCTTTCAGCGGTACGCGCACATTCTCGAAATCGATCTCGGCATGCCCCTCGCGGTCCTGATAGCCGAAGACCGGCAGGCCGCGCATGACGGTCACGCCCGGTGCGTCGATGGGGACCACCATCATCGACTGCTGGCGGTGCGGCGCGGCGTCGGGATCGGTCTTGCCCATCACGATCAGCACGGTGCAGTTCGGATGCAAGGCGTTGGAGGCGAACCACTTACGGCCGTTGAGCACGTACTCGTCGCCGTCACGCACCATCGACAGTTCCACATTGGTGGCGTCGGAACTGGCGACCGCGGGCTCGGTCATCGCGAACGCCGAGCGGATCGTGCCCGCCAGCAACGGCTTCAGGTACTTCTCCTTGTGCTCGTCGGTGCCGAAGAGCGTGAAGACTTCCATATTTCCCGTATCCGGGGCATTGCAGTTGCACGCCTCCGGCGCCAGGTGGCTGCGGCCCATGATCTCAGCCAGCGGCGCGTACTCGAGGTTGGTCAGACCGGGACCCCATTCCGGGTAGGGGTGGAACAGATTCCACAGGCCCCGCCGCTGCGCCTCGGCCTTGAGCTCTTCCAGGATCGGCGGCTGGAAATGCGGATCGCCGGCGGCGCGCATCTGCTCGTCGTAGACGGCCTCGGCGGGGTAGACGTGCGAATCCATGAACTCCAGCAGCTGGGCCCGATACTTCTCGGCCCGCTCGGAGATGTCGAACATCGACATGTGATCTCCTGATCGTTGTGCAATCTGTTGTGACGCTTCAGTTCTCGTCGAGCAAGCTGCGCTGGTACCGGCGCATGCCGGCCAGCCAGCGGTCGTAGTCGGCCCCCTTGCGCCGATACATCTCGAGCACACTCGCATGCGGCAGGATCAAGAACTGCTCGGCGTCGATCGCGGCGAGCACGGCGTCGGCGACCTGCGCGGGTTCGAGCACCTCCCCGGCGGCGGTCACCGCCCGGGTGGAGGCCGCGCCGAGCCGGTCGCCGGAGTCGCGCCCGGCATACAGCAGGGGCGTGTCGACCCCCATGGGGCACAGGCAGCTGACCCGAATCCCCTGGTCGCCGTAGGTGACCGACAACCATTCGGCGAAGCCGACAGCGGCGTGCTTGGTGACCGAGTAGGTGGCCGACCCGATCTGGGTGAGAAGTCCGGCCGCGGACGCGGTGCTGACGAAATATCCTTCGCCGCGCTCGAGCCATCGGGGTACGAGCTGGGTGGCGGCGCGGATGTGCGCGCGCACGTTCACGTCGAAGGACCGGTCCCAGTCGGCCTCGGCGACGTCGAGCCCGGCCGCACCGGCGATGCCGGCGTTCGCGAAGTACAGGTCCACCGGGCCGAACGTGTTCTCCGCCAGCGTGATCAGACCGGCGATCGCCTCGGGATCGCTGACGTCGGCCCCCGCGCTCACGCAGGCACCGGGATGGTCGGCGGCCACGGCGTCGGCGACGCTCTTCGCGGCGGCCTCGTCGAGATCGGCGACGACGACTCGCGCGCCCGCTTCGGCGAGGCGGGCGGCGAGAGCGCCGCCGATGCCCCCTCCGCCGCCGGTCACGATGGCCACCTTCTGCGCAACCTGCACTGCCGTACCCCTGTCCGTGTCCGTGATGTCACCCCACCGTAGTTGAGGTTGACGTCAAGTTCAATTTCGGGTGTGCGCGGGCGCCGCACTCCGCTGTTGTAGCAGGTCTGCGCCGCGCCGGAGGGCGAAATGGCGAGTCAGGACTTGGCCGGAATACGCAGCGCGTTGACCCACAAGCGGGTCGCGGTATAGGTGAGCTCGTCCAGGTCGACCGGGCGATCGGTGTCGTCACCGGCCACGAAATGCCCGAAGGCCAGGCGGCTGACCATCCCGGAGAGCGCCCGCGAGGCGAGGAGTGGATCCAGCTCGGGATCGGCCAGCCCGCGACGTTGCAGCGATTCGATACTGCGAGCGTTGCGATCGATGAATGCCTCGGCGCGGCGCTGGCGCAGCACCCGGAATTCGGGGTCGATATTGGCCACCTGTTCCAGCAGGCCCATCAGTTTGGCGTTGCGCTGATAGGCCTCGAAGTAGGCGCGGTTGCTCGCGGCCACCACGGCGGCCGGATCGTCGGCCTCGGGAACATGCGGCATCCCCGGGTGCATCATGTCCTCCTGGGCGACCTCCAGGACCGCCGCGAAAATCTCCTCCTTGCTGGAGAAGTAGGTGTAGAAGGTGCCGGAGGAGCAGTGCGCCTCGGTCGTGATGTCGACCAGCCGGGTGTCGAGATAGCCGCTGGTCTCGAAGACGCGGCGCGCGGCGGCGATCAGCGTCGAGCGGGTACGCAATCCGCGCTCGGTGGTCGGCAATTCCCGCAGCAGGGAAGTCCGGGCCATCGACGGCGCCGCGTCCGTGCTGCGACCATCCTCGCCGAACTTTCCCATGCAGCAGTTATAGCCGACGAGGCCGATGGCGGCACGTAGGGTCTGTTGATCTTGGAAGTCATCGGAGTGGAGAGTATGTCGATATTGAGGAAGCTGTTGACGCTCGGGGCGGCAGCAGCGGCGGTTGCGCTCACCGCGGTTCCGGCGCACGCGCAACAGCAACCCGAGTACGCCCCCACCATGCTGGTGCTGGACGCCTCGGGATCCATGCGGGCTCCGGATCCCGCCGGCGGCACGAAACTGGATGCGGCCAAGGCCGCCGTGCACAGTTTCGTCGCCGCGGCCCCGGCCCGGTCGAAGGTGGGGCTGACCGTGTACGGGACCGGAACGGGATCCTCGGATGCGGAAAAGACCGCCGGATGTGCGGACGTGCGCACGCTGCACGGCGCCGACATCATCGACAGAGCGGCTCTGAATACCGCCGTCGACGGTGTCGAGGCCAGTGGATATACGCCGATCGGCGCCGCGCTGCGCACGGCCGCCGACGCGCTTCCGAAGCAGGGCCCGCGGTCGGTCGTCCTCGTCTCCGACGGCGAAGACACCTGCGCGCCACCGGATCCGTGTGAAGTCGCCCGGGAACTCGAGCGTCAGGGCGCCACGATCGTGGTGCATGCCATCGGATTCGGTGTGGACGGGCCCGCGCGCAAACAGCTCACGTGCATCGCACAGCAGACCGGCGGTACGTACACCGACGCCGCCGACGGCGCATCCCTCGAACGTGTCCTGCCCCGGGTGAGTCAGGCGGCGTTGCGCACGTACACGCCGGTCGGCGCGCCGATTTCCGGCACCACGACCTATCGGGACGCGCCGGTCGCCGGGCCGGGCCGATATCTGGACACGATCGCCCAGCACGAGACGAAGTACTACGCACTGGACGTGCCGCAGGGCGCGATGGCCTACTTCAGTGCGACGCTGGCCTTCCCGCACGTCCGGCAGAAACCGCCCGGCAACGACAACAGCGTTCTGTACCTGCGCGTCTACGGCGAGGATGGCAAGGACTGCAACGTATTCGAGTTCGAGCAGGTGGTGAACACCAGTGACGGCGTGGCACTGACCGTCACGAAGGCGTGGGACGGCGCGACGAAGACCGACTCCGGATCCGACAGCGCCGCGAACGCGTGCCGCGGCGGCGGTCGCTACTACTTCGCACCCGAGTGGCACGGCGTCGCCGACACCAGCCCGCAGCAGATGCCGATGGAGTTGCTGTTCGGAATCGAGCCCGCGGCCGGCGACCCCGGTCCGCCCGCCTCGGCCACACCGACGGCCTTTACGCCACCGGCCGGTAGTGCCGTCGCGGTCTCGGGAAGTGGATCGTTCAATGCCGCAACGACATTGGAAGGTTCCGGTAGCTATTCCGACACCTTGCAGCGCGGCGAGTTCGTCTTCTATCGGGTCGCGCTCGGATGGGGCCAGGGCCTCGCATACCGGGTGAATTTCCTCGATTCCGACAAGCGCGGACTCGACGGTCTGTCGCGGGTCACGACCACGCTGTACTCGCCGATTCGCACCGAGATCGACCACGACTTCGGCAGCTACAACGGAGAATCGGCGACGATGCCGGCCGGTGGTCCGCTGGCGACGTTGCCGGTGCGCTACAGCAATCGCACGGCCGGGGACGCCAAGAGCGCCGAACAGAGCCTGGCCGGTTGGTACTACATCGCCGTCTCGGTCAGCGCCTCGAATGTCGAAGGACTCGGTGCGCCCGTCCCGATTCGCCTGGATGTGACCGTCGGCGGGGCTGCCGAGCCCGGACCGCGGTACGAATCCGCCACGCCGGCCGGCATATTCGGTGAGCATGCCACGCAGACACCGGAGGCTTCGTCCTCGTCGAACAACGGCGGGCAATCGCGGGCGTCGGCCGCCTCGGAATCCGGCGACGGGGTGTCGCCGACGGTCGTCGCGGCCGTCATCGCCGGCGTGGTCCTCCTCGGACTGCTGCTCGGCGCGCTGGTGGTGATACGAAGCCGCCGCAAGGACACCCGTCCCTAGGGCACCGCTACCGAGGAGCCGGCGGAAATCGAGGGCCGGTCCGTGATCGCTTGCGAGTGATGACGGACCGGCTCACCTGTTCCGCCGGACCACCACGTGAGCCAGGGTTTCGAGATCGCCCCGGGCGACGCCTGACGGCAGCCCGGCGAGCGCGGAACGCAATGCCCGGTCGGCGTATTCGCGGGTGAGTTCACGCCCACCGGCGGCGGCGACCAGTTCGGCGGCGCGCGCAACGTCGGCCGTGGTCATCGGACGTGGCTCGCGGTACAGCCGGGCCAATTCGCGGCCCGCATCGGTGTCGGAGGCCAACGCGCACACCACCGGAAACGACCGCTTCCGGCCGGCCAGATCGCTGAGCGCAGGTTTACCGGTCACCGCCGGATCGCCCCAGATGTCGATGGCGTCGTCGACCAGTTGGAACGCCAGGCCGAGATTGCGGCCGAAGGTGTTGAACGCGGCCACCGTTCGCGAATCCGCACCCGCGCACAACGCGCCCAGGGCGCAGGAACAGCCGAGCAGCACAGCGGTTTTGCCGGCCGCCATGGCCAGGTAGTCCTCGACGCTCACATCCGGGCGGGTTTCGAAATCGCAGTCTTGATATTGGCCGTGGCACAGGGTCGCGGCGGTGCGGGCCAGCCGGATCACCGCGGCGGCGCCGGCCTCCTCCGGCACTCCGCCGTCGGAGAGCACCGCGAATGCCAAGGCCTGCAACGCGTCACCGAGCAAGGTGGCATTGGTGGTGCCCCACACCCGCCAGACCGTGGGCCGGCCGTGGCGCAGTGGATCGGCGTCCATCACGTCGTCGTGGACGAGGGAGAAGTTGTGCAGCAGTTCGACCGCGGCGCCCGCGTGTACGGCATCGGCGGCCGGTGCGCCGCAGGCGGCCGCGGCGGCCAGAGTCAGTGCCGGGCGCAGCCCCTTGCCGTGGGAGCCGGCGCGCAGGTTGCCCTCGGCGTCGCACCAGCCGAAGTGGTAACCGGCCATCCGGTCGAGGGGGTGGCCGAGGGTGGCGACGGCGGCCCGCAGGACCGGCGCGATCGCCGTGCGGGCATCGGCGAGCAGGGTCGCCGCGGTGCGCGCGCCCGGGGCGGCATCGGTGGTGGCGCGTGGACGGCGCCCGGGTTCACGGGCGACCGCGCAGTCCTTGCGGTCCGCTGTGGGAAGATGTTGCGCCGGAGAGTAAGTGGTGGGTTTGGATGCTCGCATTACCGGCCCCGCTCGCTAGGGCACAGCCGCCGCGCCCGCTCCGCGTCGCGGTCGGCGGTGCGTGAAGTATTCATCGTCGCACCGGAACCCGCGGGCCGGGCGATGGCCCGGGTTGCGTTTGCGCAACGCCTGCGCCCGCGGATTCGTCGTCAGGCCAGGGGAGCGCCGTGCTCGAGTGCCTCGCGCGGCGCGCTGGTGTAGCGCGCGGCCTGATAGTGGTAGTCGAAGTTGGCTCGGACGTATCGGGTGTAGCAGGTCGCGATGGTGAGGATATCGGTGCGGTCGCGGCCGGACAGTCCCGCCGCGTCGAGTTCGGCCGGCAGCGCGTCGATGCCCGCGAGCATGCGGCGCACGCATGCGGTGAGCATGCGGTCGACCACATCGACCGCACGATCCCGGTCGAGACCGAGCTGACGTTCGGCCAGCAGCACCGAGTTGTACAGATAATCCGACGCCTCGTCGGAATCGATGGACAGAATGTCGTTGAACAGGCCCATATGTTCGACGGATGCCTCCCGGATCGCGCGCAATGCCGGCAGCGCCCGCGCGCCCGCGCACAGGTCGACGCCCTCGGCGATCTCGCTGATATCGAGAAAGACGTACAGCGCCACCGAGTCCCGCCGGTGGGCGCGGTAGTCGTCCAGATCGGGATAGCGATCGGTGAGCCGCCCGATGCTCTCCGTGTAGTAGGTCCACAGCCATGCCGAGAGTTCGGTGCGCACCGCGTGACGCCACCGACTCGAGCGTCCCGCACACAGTTCGCGCCACAGTTCGGCGAAGGCCACCGCGAGGACCCCTGTCGGTCGGGCGCCGGGTTCGAACACCTCCTCCAGTGCGGTGATGGTCGCCAATGTCCGTGCCGGGTCGGGAATTTCGATGTCGAACTGATCGTCGACGATGAATGCCCATGCGGTGAATCTGCTCAGCAATCCCAGCGCGTCCGCCTCGGCATACGGGCACCACAGCGCGTACATGCGAGCCGGCCGGGTCCGGCGCATGCGCCGGCGGGTCGGCTCCGAGGGAACCAGATCACAACGTTCGAGCCAGGCCCACATGGCCTGCTCGGCCTCCGATTCGGCGGGATTGGCCCCCTCCGAATCGAACGGCATGAAGAACTCAGTTACATGCATCGAAACCGCCTATCTCCCAAGCAGTTTAACGCGAGTACCGCAATCCGGGCATTCGGTTTGCGATATCGGGTCGATCCCGGGTGACGACAAGACGAAGTGCCACAACGGATTCGGATCGCAACCCCTCATGCACCCCGGCTCCCGACGGATTCGACCGAACAGTGGACAGCTCGCCCGAGTCGAGCGGCGGATACGCCACCTGCCCGAGAGCATTCACCCGGCGATCGTCGACGGCCGGCACGGAAGTCTGCCCGTGCCGCCCGGCCGGGGTCGGCGCGGCGCCGTACCCCACGGGAGGTCTCGGCGGGCATTCGACGGCCGCATACGTGCGTGCGTTTCGTGCTCGGCGTGCAGCCGACGAGCGATGGCGGACACCGACCTCAGCACGATCGTGGCAATCGGGCACAGCATGCCGATCGGGTCGTCGCCCTCGATACTGCGAACAACTCATGGCCCCCTCGTTTCGCCACCCTTCGCGGGCGCCGCCAAGCTTACGGCAGGCTACCCGCCCGGCGCAGCGCGAACCGGGCCGGCGAATGTCTCGGAACCTCCGGGAGGCAGCCCGAAAACCTTGCAGTTCAGCAGGTTTCGTCGGCGGTTCGCAGGGCGTCGATTCCGGTGTCGAGGGCGGCCTCCAGGAAACCGATGTCACCGGTCGCCAGCAGGATGCCGACACCACCCTGGATTCCGGCCAGCAGGGCGGCCGCGGCGCGGCCCGCGTCGAGTCGCACCGCGATCTCGCCCTGGCTCTGCATGCCGCGGATGCCGCGCTCGATGTCGCCGTGCCATCGGCGCAGCAGGGCGGCGCTCACCTGCTGGGCGCCGGGAGAGGTGCGACCCAGCTCCGACATCAGCACCGACAGGGGACAGAACCGGCCCTGCTCCCGGTACCGTTCGACCACCACGTCGCGCCAGCGCTGCCACGCCGCCCAGGAGTCCAGCGCGCCGAGATAGGGCTGCTGGTCGGCGAGCACCACATCGGCCTCGTGCTGCGCGACCGCCAGCAGCAATTCCTCTTTGCCGGCGGGAAAGTAGTGGAAGAGCTGGCTTTTCGATGTACGGGTGCGGGCCCGGATGTCGTCGAGGGTGGCGACGGTGACTCCGCGGTCACGGATTTCGGCGGCGGCGCCCTCGATGATGCGTTGCCGGGTGGCCGCCCCCTTGGCCGTCAATGGACTCACGAGTCCATTCTATGTGTCCTCGAGTGCCAGCATGGCGATGAGCAGTTGATCCCATGTGGACGCCGGCAGCTCGTGCCCGATGCCGGGCAGGGGGAGCAGATCGGCGCCCGGGATCTCCCGGGCCATGGCCTGGCCGTTGCCGTACGGGAAGAACGGGTCGTCGGTGCCGTGCACGACGAGGGTCGGCACGGTGAGCTCGCCCAGCCGCTCCCGCCAGCGCTCGCCCGCATCGACGAAGGCCAGGTTGAGCACGCTGGAGCCCATATCGGTGGTGCGATCGACCGTGCGCCGCGCCTGCCGTCGCGCTTGCTGTTCGTCGAAACCGTATGCGCCCGAGAGCATCCGGGCTTGTTCGACGCGGTAGTCGATCACCGCGGCCCGGTCGGACCAGTCCGGAGGCGGTGTCGCGGCGAAGAAGCCCATGATCCGGTCGGAGTGGTCGGGCAGATCGGGGTCCGCGGGGCCGGGAGACGTCGGCCTGGTGTTGATCAACGTCAGGGCCGACACCCGGTCGTGGTGATCGAGCGCGGCGAGCTGACAGATCCATCCGGCCACCGAGAACCCCACCAGATGGGCTCGCCGAAGTTCGAAAAGATCCATCAGCCCCACCAGGTCGGAAGCCAAATCACGCAGGGTGTAGCCGGGAGAGCCGGTCGGGTAGGCGGTCGACCGGCCGGTGTCACGGATGTCGTAGCGCAGGACATAGCGGCCGGCGGCGGCCAGCCGGTCGCAGAACTCGTCCTCCCAGAAGAGCCCCGACGTGGACGGCAGCACCGCCGCGGGCCGTCGCCGGTCTCCGAAGGTGGACACACACAGGTCGATGTCACCGACGGCGACCAGATGCTCGGACGAGCGTTGACCATGACGCGACATGGCGACTCCTCTGCGGTTGCGTCTGTTGAGGAGACTCGTCCCGCGGCCGAAACTCATCGGTCCGGGAGTCGGTTCACCAGCGGCGGCGCCGCCCTAGGCCGCGCGGAGCTGCGGTAGACCCCATTCGGAGGCGAGCAGTTCGTGCGAGCGCAGCCTGTCCTCGTGCCGGTAGGTGACGCTGGTGACCACGAGTTCGTCGGCGCCGGTCAGCTGCTGCAGCGCCGAGAGTCGTTCGGCCACCACATTCGGCGCGCCGACGAACTGAGTGGTGACGCGATCGTGCACCAGGCGCTGCTGCTGTTCGGTCAGCGGGGGAGCGGTATCGGGATCGAGGTATTCGGCTGCGCCGGCGCCGCTGCGGATGCTGTAGACCCAATGGCCGTAGGTCGAGGCCAGATGGGTGGCGGTCGCGTCGTCGTCGGCGACCACCACGTCCGCCGACACCACCAGATACGGCCGGTCGAGAACCGCCGAGGGCCGGAAGGCGGCGCGATACGCCTCCACCGTCTCCGCGATCGTGCCGGGGGAGACGTGGTAGTTCGCCGCGAACGGCAGTCCGAGCCGGCCCGCGAGCTGGGCGCTCTCACCGCCGGAACTTCCGAACAGCCACAGCTGAACCTCGGCGCCCTCGCCCGGAACGGCATGCAGGGCAACACCTTCGGAGCTGCGGTAGTTCCCGGAGAGCAGGTCGCGGATCTCGCGGACCTGACGGCCGTAGTCCAGTGGCTTCGTCCCGGGCAGTTGCAGCGCCTCGAAACTCGCCGCCAGCCGGGTCGTATCCAGCAGCCGCCCGGGGCTGAACGGCGGCGGGATCACCACACCATCGCGCACCCGGGTAGGGCGGTCGGGCGCGGGTACGGGTTTCACCCCCGCCGAGCGCACCTCCGCGATCCGATGCGCCGAGCGCCCGAGGCCCAGATCCAGCCGTCCCGGATACAGCGCGTCGATGGTGCCGAACGCCTCGACCACCCTCATCGCGTTGATCGCGGCCGCCACCGACAGCATCCGCGTCGGCTCGGCCGCCGTGCAGGCCGGTCAATACACCTCCGCGGCGGTGGTCGAGGCGTTCGGCACCATCGACGCGCTGTATCCGGGACGGCTGGATCTGGGCCTCGGGCGCTCGGCGCATC
>NZ_LZMK01000060.1:0-795 GCF_001665865.1 Nocardia sp. 852002-20019_SCH5090214
GCCGGGGGCGGCGCGGCCGGGGCCGGTGCCACCTGCTGGGGCGCGACCGCGGGCGCGGTGCTCACCGGCGCGGTGTCGTCGGTGCGGGTGGGATGGGCGTGGGTGAGAGCCAGCACCACCAGCAGCAGGACCACACCACCCACCACCGCGCCGAGGACGGCAAGGATCGGCGTCGGCGAGGTGCTGTGATAGCCGTGGAAGTGCGGATTGCGGTAGCGCCCCGGGCGGGCGCGCCCGCGGTCGCGCCCCAGCAGGTGGCACCGGCACCGGCCGCGCCGCCGCCGGCACCGCCGTGCTATCCGTTCGCAGCCTCCTGCAACTGACCGAACCGAGCACCGCAACCGCGGCTGACGACGATTCTGGTCCGGGCCCGGCCCCGAGAGTTCCGATCTGCCTGGCCGGGCCCGGCACCGCTCAGCATAGGGCCGTCCGCAACCCCCGCCATGGCCACCGGCCGGAGCCCGGTCGGACCGGGGTGCGGGTCCGGTACCCGAAATGGGGTACGGCCGCCGAGCCGCAGAGCCCCTGAGCGCAGTGCGATGTTTCCTGTCTTTGTGGTTTCCGGTTGGGACGGGTGAGGCACATGATGCGCGGGGCAACCGCACCTGCCCAACCTCCTTCCTTCCGGTCCCATTTTCCGGTCACACCTCTTGCACCACGGCGTGTCAGAGGGGGAGTTTCGTCCGGAAGAAACTTGTAGCCTGGCCGTATGGTCGCCTCCCGGTCGTGTCTTCAGTGCGGAAACCCGGTGACGTGGAAAGGCACCGGAAGACCACCGATCTGGTGCAGCAGCAG
>NZ_LZMK01000061.1:0-15363 GCF_001665865.1 Nocardia sp. 852002-20019_SCH5090214
TGGTGGACGGGGTGGACGAAAACGGATGTGCGCAAGACGCTTTCGAGTCTCGACCTCACCGAAGTCGACCTCGACGGGAGCCGGTCCGAAGCTGCGCAGCCAGCGGCGGGCCAGTTCGGCGCGCGCCGCGTCGAGTGCGATCGGCTCGGCGTCGGCGGGTAGCCACGCCTCGCGCGGCGCCCAGGTGTACTGGCTGCTGGTCCAGCCGCCGTTGGGACGGCCGCGCACGATCAGCCCGTCGCACCCGAGGATGAGCAGCACCCAGGTGGTGATGTTGGTGGGTTTCGAATACGGCTTGCCGGGTGCGGTGTCGACCTGGGTGCGCAGCCGGGGCACGGCGGCCGACAGTTGCGCGCCGGTCGCGCTGCCTCGGGCCAGCAGTTCCCGATGGGTCTCGTCGGCCACGTCGGCCAGCCAGGCATCGATATCGCCCTCGACGGCCTGGGCCAGATACTTCCCGTAGGCGCGGCGCTGCTTGATCGCGAGCGCGTCGGCCACCGCGGCCTGCATGACGGGAACCATGCCGACCGGCGCGACGAACATGGTCCGGCGCATCGCCAGCAGCCGCAGCAGCGACCGATCCTCGTAGAGGGCGTGCTCCACGTCCGCCGGAGCCAGGCCACGCGTGCGGGCGCAGACCGCGAGGAACACCGTCGCGGGATCGGTGGCGTGCAGGGCGACCATCGAATCGGCGATATCCGCGGGATCGGTACCGCGGGATTCGACAGCGAGCCGATGCCGCCGCGCCAGCCGCGCGCGTCGCTGAGCGACCGTAATCGAACGCATGGGCGAATCCTAGCCTGCTCGGGCCGCGTCGAGGACGACATCCGCACCCCGCAGTAGTGGGAAGGATGTGGGACACGCTGTCGTTGATCATGAGGCGAACGACAGTCACCGAGACCGCACCTGCACGCGGGCGGCTGCGCGCCCTCCGGACGCGAGACCACACAGGAGAACTCATGACGGAAAACCCGGCCCCGGTCTCGAACTGGGACGGTGCGGCACTGGATCTGCCGGCGTATTTCGCCCGCATCGGCTTCACCGGAACGCCGGCGCCGACCCTCGACACCCTGCGCGCGCTGCAGTACGCGCACACCACCACCATCCCGTTCGAGAACATCGAACCGGTGCTGAAACGTCCGGTGCTGCTGGATCTTCCGTCGTTGCAGGACAAGATCGTCCGATCCCGCCGCGGCGGCTACTGCTACGAGAACGTGGGCCTGTTCGCCGCCGCGCTGGAACGGATCGGCTTCGGCGTCACCGGTTTACACGGGCGCGTGAGTATGGGCGCGGGCGGTGAGATCCGCCCGGCGACGCACGCCCTGCTGCGCGTGACCACCGCCGACGACGAGCGGGTATGGCTGTGCGATGTGGGTTTCGGTTCCGGGCCGTTGGCCCCGCTCGAGCTGAATCCCGATGCGGGGGAGGTGCGCGCCGGCGACTGGCGATTCCGGCTGGAACGCACGCGCGGCGAACTCGATTCGCAACTGTGGGTGCTGCATCACTTCGCCCGCGACGGCTGGATCGACCGCTACAGCTTCACCGTGAATCCGCAGTACCGCATCGACTACGCGGTCGGCAACCACTTCGTCTCCACCTTCCCGCGCTCGCCGTTCGTGACCCGGCCGTACGTGCAGCGATTCCGGCCGGACCGGCACGACGTCATCGACAACACCACCTGGATCACCGAATATCCGGACGGCACCTCGCACAGCCGCGATCTGCCGCCGGCCGATCTGCCGAAGATCCTGGCGGCCGAATTCGATATCGACCTCGACGACGCGGACGCGGCGACACTGGCGGCGGGGGAGTGGCTGCGCCGCTGACCGGCGGCCCGCGCGGGGCGGGCGATTACCGCACCGCGGCGGCGCACGGCGGTAGTGTCGGCCGCGTGCGCACCGGATCGAAGTTGTTCGCCCTGCTCGCCGCCCCGATTCTCGCTGCCGCCGCCTGTTCCGGAGACAGTTCCGCCGACCGGCTCGACCGCAGCGTGCACACCTTCGCCGAGGCGTTGAGTCACGGTGATCCCGCCGCCGCGGCCGCCGTGACCAGCGATCCGGCGCAGGCCACGACCACCCTCGGCGCCCTCTTCGACAGCCTCGGCAAGAAGGTGCGCGTCGACGTGCGCTCGGTGGATCGGTCCGACCACCACGCGACGTTCGGCCTCGCCACCACCTGGACCTTCGGCACGGCCGGAAATCAGTGGACCTACACCACCACCGGCACCGCCGACGAATCCGGCGACCAGTGGAAGGTCCGGTGGAATCCGGCCACCGTGGCGCCCGGCCTCGAGACCGGGCCGCTGTCCTACGACACCGTGGCCCCGCAACCGGCCGCGCGCGTGCTCGACCGTGACGGCGCGGAATTGATGACCCAGCAGGTCGTCACCCTGGTGCAACTGGCGCCCGGCGCCGACCCGAATGCCGTTGCGGCCGTACTGGGACCGATCGATCCGAGTATCACCGCGGCGAGCCTGCGCCAGGACATGGACAAGGCGCAGGGCAAACCCGTCACCGCGATCGCGTTGCGGGCCGATGATCTCGCCCCGGTGCAGGATCGGCTCGCCGCGCTGCCGAACGTCACGCTGGCACCGCAGACCCGGCTGCTCACCGTCGACAAGACGCTGACCTCGCCGGCCCTGTCCGGCGTGAGCGACCTCTGGCAGCACAGTACCGACGCCGCGGCCGGCTGGGCCGTGCGCGCGCAGACCGCCGACGGCGTCCACACGGTGGGCGGACAGGACCCGAAACCCGTCGCCGACATCAGGACCACTCTCGACACCGGAATGCTGCGCCGCGCCGAGGCCGCGCTCGCGCCGATCCCGACTCCGGCCGCGATGGTGGTGCTGAGACCGTCCACGGGTGACGTTCTCGCCGTGGGGCAGAACGCGCCCGCCGACGCGCAGGGGCCGATCGCGCTGACCGGGCTGTACCCGCCGGGTTCGACCTTCAAGACGGTCACCGTGTCGGCCGCGTTGCAAGCCGGGCAGGTCACCGCCGACACGATGCTCGCCTGCCCCGGCACCGAGAACATCGAGGGCCGGCAGATCCCCAACGACAACAACTTCGACCTCGGCACCGTCGCCTTGCACACCGCTTTCGCGCGGTCCTGCAACACCACCATGGGACGGCTGGCGCTGAACCTGCCGCCCGATGGGCTGACCCGCGCGGCCGCCCAACTCGGCCTCGGTGTGGATTTCACCGCCCCCGGCATGACCACGGTGACCGGAAAGGTGCCCACCGCAGACACTTCCGCGCTGCGGGTCGAGGAGGGCATCGGCCAGGGCCGGGTGACGGCGTCGCCGTTCGGCATGGCGTTGGTCGCCGCGACCGTCGCTCACGGTTCGGTGCCGGCGCCCACCATCGTGGCGGGATCGCCCGGGACCGCGGACCGGACGCCGGAGCCGGTGCCCGCGCCGGTGCTCGATCAGGTGAAATCCATGATGCGCGAGACGATTACGAACGGCACGGCCACCAGCCTCGCCGACATTCCCGGCATGCTCGGCAAGACGGGCACGGCCGAATACATCGACGACACCCACGCGCACGGCTGGTTCGTCGGAATCGACGGCGATCTGGCACTGGCGGTGTTCGTCGCCGATGCCGGCAGCTCGACGCCGGCGGTCGAGGCGGCCGGACGTTTCCTGCGGAATCAGTAGTAGCACGCCCTGCGATCGAGTGAAGTTCGTCACATATACTCTCGCTGTATAGCGGATTGATCTCGACCGCATCGCATGGTGGTCACACATATTCGGCACAGATCTCGCTCCGGCGTCAAAGCGGCCCGTCACGCCCGCTACACTCGTCCGGGAACACGCGCGGGACCTGACCCCGCGCGCGGTAAGTCACGGATCGCGGAGAAACTCGGAGTAGTGCCATCGAAACCGGCCAAGTGATCGCAGGGCATTACCGCCTGGTCGAGCGGATTGGTAGCGGCGGCACAGGCGTCGTCTGGCGTGCCGTCGACGAACGACTCGAACGGTCGGTCGCGATCAAGCAGATCCTCACCCAGCCCAGTCTGCCGCCGGGTGAGAAAGAGATCGTGCGTCAGCGCGCGTCTCGGGAGGCCCGCAACGCGGCCCGCTTCCAGCACCCCAACGCGATCGTGGTCTTCGATATCACCGACCACGAGGGCGATCCCTGCCTGATCATGGAATATCTGCCGTCGCAGAGCCTGGCCGTGGTGCTGTCCTCGCAGGGGACGCTGCCGCTGCTGCAGGTGGCGCGCATCGGCGAGCAGATCGCCTCGGCGCTGGTGGCCGCCCATCGCGCCGGCATCGTGCACCGAGACATCAAGCCCGGCAACGTGTTGCTCGGCGACAACGGCACCGTGAAGATCACCGACTTCGGTATCTCGAAGGCCAAGGGTGACGTCAACCTCACTGCCACCGGCCTGATCTCCGGCACCGCCGCCTACCTGGCTCCCGAGGTCGCCCGCGGGGCGGAACCCAGCCCGGCCGCCGACGTATTCGCCCTGGGCGCAACGCTTTTCCATGCCCTCGAGGGAGAACCGCCCTACGGCACCAATCCGAATCCGCTGGCGCTGCTGTACGCCGCGGCCAACGGTCAGCTGAGCCAGCCGCGCAACGCCGGCCCGCTCACCGATCTGCTGCTGGATCTGCTGAGCTTCGAGCCGGAGGACCGGCCGAGCATGACCGACGTGCGCGATCAGCTGGCCGATTTCGCGGATCAGGCCGCCGATGCCGAATCGACCCGGATGCTGGCCACCCACCGCGGCGGTGGTCGCCGGCAGGCCACCCGCACACTGGATCGCCGTGCGGCACAGGCGGATATCTCCACCGCGGAGATGATGGCCACCGCGGCGGTGCTCTCCGAGCCGGAGATGCAGCCGGTGCGGCCCGCCGCGGCCGCCGCGCATCCCACCCGCTCCCATCCGGTGTCCCCGGCTGCCGAGCCCGCACCGACCCGCAATGCGAAGCCGTGGGTGTTCGCCGGTGGTTTCGCCGCCGGTCTGGTGATCGTCGCCGCGGCGCTGTATCTGATGTTCGGCGGCGCCAAGACGGAATCGCCGGGCTCGCAGGCGCATTCGCCGGCGGCGACCGCCACCGCGCAGGCGGGTACCTCGACGCAGAGCGTCGCGGCCGTGGGACAGACCAAGAGCGCCGGGAAGACGGATGTCGGCTCGGCGGCCGGTGTCATCCAGAATTTCTACGACGCCCTCGTCGACCAGAACACCGGCACCGCGTGGAATCTGCTCACTCCCGCGGCGCAGCAGGTGTACGGCAGTCAGCAGGCGTTCGCGACCTACTGGAAGCAGAACCAGATCACGGCGTACAACACCATCGAGGGCGCACGCGGCGGCGGCAGCGCCAATTCCGACGGCTCGGTGGATATGTCGGTCGCCAGCATCACCTACGGCGGTCAGTCCAAGTCGATCGAACTCCGCGTCGTGGTGGGCAGCAGCGGGAAGCTGCTGATCGACAGCGACACCCACTGATTCCGCCGCGCGCGGTGCCTCCGCCCACGGGCGGAGGCGTCGATCCGTCCGCGGTAGCTGTCACCTCCGGTGTGCCCCCGGTAGGGTCGAGGCGTGAGCACTCGGCAGCTGCTGAACGACGAACGGGCCGAACTGATTACGCTTCTGCGTGATCTGAGCGACGACGAATGGGAGGCGCCCTCCCTGTGCGCGGGGTGGCGGGTGCGTGATGTGGTGGGGCACCTGCTCTACGACGAGATCTCCCTGCTGGGCTACGCCCGCTTCGCCCTCGGCTACCGCCTGAACACCGACCGGGTCAACAACGGTCTCGTCGACCGGGTGCGCGACCTCACCCCGGCGCAGCTCATCGAGCGATTCGAGAACTCCGGACAGCGCATCACCGGCAAGTGGCCGAGCCTGGGCCTGGCCGACATCCTGGTGCATCAGCAGGACATCCGCCGTCCGCTCGGCCGGCCCCGCACGATTCCCGCCGACCGCCTGGTCGCGGTGCTGCGCCATCCCGACCCGTTCGCCGGCCCGCGCAAATACACCCGCGGCCTGCGCTTCGTCGCCACCGACGTGGAGTGGTCCGCCGGCACCGGCCCGGAAGTCCGTGGGCCGGGCGAGGCGCTGGCGCTGGCCGTAGTGGGCCGCCCCGTCGCCCTGGAAGACCTCTCCGGTGAGGGAGTGGCCACGCTGCGCCGCCGTCACGGCGTGTGATCCGCCGCAGCGACCGCCGACCGCGAATGCCGCTGTCGCGCAGCGGTTTCGGTCTCGGCCGGCCAGTCGGCGAGTAGGCGCGGAGCGGTCGCGCTCGGCGAGTCGGGCTCGACCGTGTAAGTGATCGACGCCTGATCGAAGTCGTCGGGCAGTCGGCGAAGACCGGGCCGTACGTGTTGTGCGGCCGGCCCGCATGGTGGTTGTGGAGCGCCGACATGGGCCCGACGCCCTCGAGGCCCGTTTCGCCACGCCGCCCTTCCGCCATATCGCCGAGGTCCCGGACGTGATCCTGGCCGGGCCGGTGCCGCCGTATCGCCTGGTGCCGAAACGAGTCGCGGCGGCCGCGGCCGGAGGTGGGGGCGTGCCGCCGCGTCCGGCTCGGGCGGCGGATATCCACTGGCGCCGACCCGATAGGCTGGTAGGCGGTCCGGAGCTTTCGCTTCGATGTGATGACCAGCACAGACCGGCCGGACAGACAAGGATTTCACACCGCTATGACTAGCCGCATCGAGCTCGCCCGCGTGGATCTGCGCGGACGTACGCCCTCCGCTGCCGAACTGCGCGCGGCCCTGCCGCGCGGGGGAGTGGACGTGGACTCGGTGCTGCATCATGTGCGGCCGGTGGTGGAGGCGATCCGTGATCGCGGGGTCGAGGCGGCGCAGGAATTCAGCGCGAAATTCGACGGCATCGCCCCGGCGAGCGTGCGCGTCCCGGCCGCCGAACTCGACACAGCCCTCGCCGAGCTGGATCCGGCCGTGCGCGCGGCGCTCGAGGTGGCCATCGAACGCACCCGCAAGGTGCATGCCGATCAGCGCCGCACCGACACCACCACCGAGGTGGTGCCCGGCGGTACCGTCACCGAACGCTGGGTGCCGGTCGAGCGCGTCGGTCTCTACGTGCCCGGCGGCAATGCCGTCTACCCGTCCAGTGTCGTCATGAACGTCGTCCCCGCGCAGGCCGCGGGCGTGGACTCGCTGGTGGTGGCCTCGCCGCCGCAGGCGCAGTTCGGTGGACTGCCGCATCCGACGATTCTCGCCGCCGCGAAACTGCTCGGCGTCGAGGAGGTGTGGGCCGTCGGCGGCGCCCAGGCGGTCGCGTTGCTGTCCTACGGCGGCACCGACACCGACGGCGCGCAGCTCGCGCCCGTCGACATGATCACCGGCCCGGGCAACATCTATGTCACCGCCGCCAAGCGGCTGTGCCGCGGCCTCGTCGGCATCGACGCCGAAGCCGGCCCCACCGAGATCGCGATCCTCGCCGACGCCACCGCCGACCCGGCGCACGTGGCCGCCGATCTGATCTCCCAGGCCGAACACGATGTGCTCGCCGCCAGCATGCTCGTCACCGACAGCGCGGCGCTGGCCGATGCGGTCGACGCCGCGATCACGACCCAGCTCGAGGTGGTCAAGCACCGGCAGCGGGTGTCGGAGGCGCTGTCCGGCAAGCAGTCCGGCGTCGTGCTCGTCGACGATGTCGAGCAGGGGTTGCGGGTGGTCAACGCCTACGCCGCCGAACACCTCGAGATCCAGACCGCCGACGCGGCCGCCGTCGCCGGACGGGTCCGCAGCGCGGGTGCGGTGTTCGTCGGCGCGTGGTCGCCGGTGAGCCTCGGCGACTACTGCGCCGGATCGAATCACGTGCTGCCCACCGCCGGGTGCGCCCGCCACTCCTCGGGGCTGAGCGTGCAGACCTTCCTGCGCGGTATCCATGTCGTCGAATACAGCGAAGCCGCGCTGAAAGACGTTGCCGGACACGTGGTCTCCCTGGCCAACGCCGAGGATCTGCCCGCCCACGGGCAAGCCGTGCAGGTGCGTTTCGAGGCCCTGTCATGACCGCCACCGCCGATATCCCGGGCGCCGCGGCGACCCTCGACGATCTGCCGCTGCGCGAGAACCTGCGCGGCAAGAGCCCGTACGGCGCACCGCAACTGGCGGTGCCGGTTCAGCTGAACACCAACGAGAATCCGCATCCGCCGAGCCGCGCGCTGATCGACGACGTGGCCGAATCCATTCGCGCCGCCGCCGCCGACCTGCACCGCTACCCCGATCGCGACGCGGTCGCGCTGCGCACCGACCTGGCCGCGTACCTGACCCGTCAGACCGGCGTCGCCGTGCAGACGGCGAACGTGTGGGCGGCCAACGGATCCAACGAGATTCTGCAGCAGCTGCTGCAGGCCTTCGGTGGTCCCGGCCGCAGCGCACTCGGCTTCGTGCCCTCGTATTCGATGCACCCGATCATCTCCGAGGGCATCGACACCGAGTGGATCGAGGCCGAGCGCAACAGCGACTTCTCCCTCGACATCGACTACGCCGCCGCGGTGATCGCCGACCGCCGCCCCGATGTGGTGTTCGTGACGAGTCCGAACAACCCGACCGGACATTCGATCGCCCTCGCCGATCTGGAGCGTCTGCTCGAGGCGGCGCCGGGCATCGTGGTGGTCGACGAGGCGTACGGCGAGTTCTCCGCCGCGCCCAGCGCGCTCGCGCTCATCGACCGATATCCGGCGAAGCTGGTGGTCAGCCGCACCATGAGCAAGGCCTTCGCCTTCGCCGGTGGGCGGCTCGGCTATCTGGTCGCCGCGCCCGCGGTGATCGAGGCGATGCTGCTCGTGCGACTGCCGTACCACCTGTCGGTGGTCACCCAGGCCGCCGCCCGCGCCGCGCTGCGCCACGCCGACGAAACCCTGGCCAGTGTCGCCGAACTCGCCGCGCAGCGGGAACGGGTGGCGACGGCGTTGCGCGAGATGGGGTTCGAGGTGGTGACCTCGGATGCGAACTTCCTGCTGTTCGGCTACTTCGCCGACGCATCCCGCACCTGGCAGCGCTATCTGAACGAGGGCGTGCTGATCCGCGACGTCGGCATTCCCGGCTATCTGCGCACCACCATCGGATTGGCCGCCGAGAACGACGAATTCCTGCGCGTGAGCGAGATGCTGGTGGCCACCGAGGTGATCTCCCGATGAGTACGGAAGCGAGTATGAATCGAACCGCCCGGGTGGAACGCACCACCCGCGAATCCAGCATCGTGGTCGAGCTGAATCTCGACGGCACGGGCCGGACCGACATCTCCACCGGCGTCCCGTTCTACGACCACATGCTCACCGCCTTCGGCCAGCACGGCAGCTTCGATCTGACCGTGCAGGCCAAGGGTGATATCGAGATCGAGGCCCATCACACGGTCGAGGACACCGCCATCGTCATCGGGCAGGCGCTCGGTGAGGCGCTGGGCGACAAGAAGGGCATCCGCCGCTTCGGCGACTGCTACATCCCGATGGACGAAACCCTCGCCCACGCCGTCGTCGACGTGTCCGGCCGCCCGTACTGCGTCCACGACGGCGAGCCGGAACGGCTGCTGCACACCGTGATTCCCAGCGCCGGTCCCGGTGCCTCGTATTCCACGGTGCTGAACCGGCACGTCTTCGAATCGATCGCCCTCAACGCCCGTATCGCGCTGCACGTGCGCGTGCTGTACGGCCGCGACCAGCACCACATCACCGAGGCCGAATTCAAGGCAGTCGCACGGGCTTTGCGCGCCGCCGTCGAACCGGATCCCCGGGTCACCGGTGTGCCGTCCACGAAGGGAACGCTGTGAAATCGGTTGTGCTGCTGGACTACGGCTCCGGCAATCTGCATTCCGCGGCGCGCGCGCTGGCCCGCACCGGCGCGGAGGTCACCGTCACCGCCGATCCCCAGGCCGCGCTCGATGCCGACGGCCTGGTCGTACCCGGTGTCGGCGCCTTCGCCGCGTGCATGGCCGGACTGACCCAGGTGCGCGGGGAGCGGATCATCGGCACCCGGCTCGCCGGCGGCCGTCCGGTGCTCGGCATCTGTGTGGGCATGCAGATCATGTTCGAGCGCGGCGTCGAATTCGGGGTCGAGTCCGAGGGCTGCGGGCAGTGGCCGGGCACGGTGGAACGGCTTCCGGCGCAGATACTTCCGCATATGGGTTGGAACACCGTGCAGGCGCCCGCCGACAGCGTCCTGTTCGCCGGGATGGATCCCGAGACGCGCTTCTACTTCGTGCACTCCTACGCGGCGCAGAAGTGGGAATGGGACGACAACGGCACCATCGCCCCGGCGAAGCTGATCTGGGCCGAACACGGCGGGCCGTTCCTCGCCGCGGTGGAGAACGGGCCGTTGTGCGCCACCCAGTTCCACCCGGAGAAGTCTGGCGACGCGGGTGCGCAGCTGCTGCGCAACTGGGTCGGCTCGCTGTAGGGGCTGTAGAGCTACGTCTGCGGCGGCAGGGTGTCGACCCGCCCGGCGAGCCAGCGGCCGTCGACGTTGTCCAGGAACACCCGCAGCTGGGACCGTTCGGGGCGGGGCAGGCCCAGCGTGGCATCGCTACGTTCGGATCGATCCACGGTCACCACGACCTGCGAATGTTCGGGGTCGGCCACATCGGTGCGGCATTCCACCGAGTTGGCCTCGGAGCGGACGTGCACCGAGGTCACGTGCGCCTGCCGATCGGGCGCCGACGCGGCGAACTGGTCGTGGAACGCGCCGGTGGACAACTCCAGCACACGGCGGTCGTAATCGTCGTAGCCCGCCCAGTCGTAGGTGGTGAACTGTCGCCCGAAGTCGCAGGCCGCCAACTGAATCGGGTCGGTGGGCGCGGCCACTGCCGTCGGGGGCACGAGCATCGCGGCGCCTGCGGCCCCGCACGACAACGCGAACATGATGGGCCGCAACGTGATCCGCGACATGGGTGAAGATCCTCTTCGTCGACAACGATGGCAGTACGTGCCCCCGACCCAGGGTACGTACGCGGAGACCGTCGGTCCGGACCTCCTGCGCACAGTGACACACGCAGTCTTCGGATTGCCCGGCGTTGTCCAGTTCAAACGTGTGATGCGCCTCCTCGCAGGCAGTGACCGGCGTCCCATTTGCGCCATCCCGGCACCGCGACGCCAACCGGTAGCCAGTAGGCTGCACACGTGAGTCTTGTGCTGCTACCCGCCGTCGATGTCGCCAATGGTGAGGCCGTGCGCCTGGTTCAGGGGGAGGCCGGCAGCGAAACCAGCTACGGCGCGCCCCGCGATGCCGCGCTGGCCTGGCAGGAGGCGGGCGCCGAATGGGTGCATCTGGTGGATCTGGACGCGGCCTTCGGGCGCGGCTCCAACCGCGAACTGCTCGCCGAGGTCGTCGGTGAGCTGGATGTGAAGGTCGAGCTGTCCGGCGGCATCCGCGACGACGACTCGCTGAAGGCCGCGATGGCCACCGGCTGCGCCCGGGTCAACCTGGGTACCGCGGCACTCGAGGATCCGCAGTGGTGCGCCCGCGCCATCGCCGAATACGGCGATCGGGTCGCGGTCGGGCTGGACGTGCGGATCATCGACGGCGACTACCGGTTGCGGGGCCGTGGCTGGGTCAGCGACGGCGGTGACCTGTGGGAGGTGCTCGAGCGCCTGGAGCGCGACGGCTGCGCCCGCTACGTGGTCACCGACGTGAGCAAGGACGGCACGCTGCAGGGGCCCAACCTCGACATTCTGCGGCAGGTGTGCGCGGCCACCGAGGCGCCGGTGATCGCCTCCGGCGGTGTCTCCACTCTCGACGATCTGCGTGCCATCTCCGGGCTGGTGTCCGACGGGGTGGAAGGCGCGATCGTCGGAAAAGCTTTGTACGCCGGGCGTTTCACGCTGCCCGAGGCGCTGGACGCGGTTCGCTGACGTGACCTCCGCCGTCTCCGACCCGGCCGCGCTGCTCGCGACGGCGAGCGAGATATTGGACGGTGCGGCACCGCGTTTCGTCGAAGGGTTGGGGGCGCCGAGCGTGGTCCAGAAGGGCCGCGGCGACTTCGCCACCGCACTGGATCTGGAACTCGAGCGCACCCTGTCGCAGCAGCTGGCCGACCGCACCGGAATCCCGGTGCACGGCGAGGAATTCGGCGGGCCGGAACTGAGCTCGGGCACCGCCTGGGTGCTCGATCCCATCGACGGCACCTTCAACTACTCTGCGGGCCATCCGCTGTCGGCGATGCTGTTGGCGCTGGTGGCCGACGGACAGCCCGTTCTCGGTCTGACCTGGCTGCCGCTGCTGGACCGCCGGTACGCCGCGGCGGCCGGCGGGCCGCTGCTGCTCAACGGAAAACCGTTGCCGCCCTTGGAACCCGGCCGTCTCGCGGAGGCGATGATCGGCTTCGGCGCGTTCAACATCGACGCCCACGGCCGGATCCCGGGCCGGTTCCGCTTCGACCTGCTGGGCGCGCTGAGCCGGCTGTCGAGCCGGGTGCGCATGCACGGATCCACCGGCATCGACCTGGCCTACACCGCGTCCGGGGTGCTCGGCGGCGCGGTCGTCTTCGGGCACCATCCGTGGGACAACGCCGCCGGAGTGGCGCTGGTACGCGCCGCGGGCGGTGTGGTGACCGATCTGCGCGGCGACGAATGGTCGATCACCTCGCGGTCGGTGCTGGCCGCCGCGCCCGGGGTGCACGAAGAGTTACTGGACATGATCGACAGCGCCGTCGACCGCGCCTCCGAGCGCAACGAGAATTCGGAAGGGACGCAATGACACTGGCGGTACGCGTGATTCCGTGCCTGGACGTCGACGCCGGCCGGGTGGTCAAGGGCGTGAACTTCGAGAATCTGCGCGATGCGGGCGACCCGGTGGAACTGGCCGCCGCCTACGACGCCCAGGGCGCCGACGAGCTGACCTTCCTCGACGTCACGGCCTCGAGCGGTGATCGCGGCACCATGATCGACGTGGTGACCCGCACCGCCGAGCAGATCTTCATCCCGCTCACCGTGGGCGGTGGCGTGCGCACCGTCGAGGATGTGGACCGGCTGCTGCGCGCGGGCGCGGACAAGGTGTCGGTGAACACCGCGGCGATCGCGAACCCGGAGATCCTGCGCGAGATGTCGCAGCGCTTCGGTTCGCAGTGCATCGTGCTGTCGGTCGACGCGCGCCGCGTGCCCGACACCGGCTCGCCCACCCCGTCCGGCTGGGAGGTGACCACTCACGGCGGTAAACGCGGCACCGGCATCGATGCGGTCGAGTGGGCGGTGCGCGGCGCCGAACTCGGTGTCGGCGAGATCCTGCTCAACTCGATGGACGCCGACGGCACCAAGGGCGGTTTCGACCTGCCGATGATCAGCGCGGTGCGCGCCGCGGTCTCGGTGCCGATCATCGCCAGCGGCGGCGCCGGCGAGGTCGACCATTTCGCGCCCGCGGTGCGGACGGGCGCCGACGCGGTACTGGCCGCGAGCGTCTTCCACTTCGGCGATCTGACGATTCCTCAGGTCAAATCCGCGATGCGGGCCGAGGGCATCACCGTCCGCTGAGGCCGGACGGCATCCTCCGCCCAGCACGCTCAGTTCCGACAGGACAGGTATAACGATGGCTATGAGTTTGGATCCCGCCGTCGCCGCCCGGCTCAAGCGCAACGAGGCGGGGCTGGTCGCGGCGATCGCGCAGGAACGCGGCACCGGCGATGTGCTGATGATGGCGTGGATGGACGACGAGGCCCTGGCCCGCACCCTCGCTACCCGCAAGGCCACCTACTATTCGCGCTCGCGGCAGCAGTACTGGGTCAAGGGCGAGACCTCGGGACATACGCAATACGTGCACGAGGTGCGGCTGGACTGTGACGGCGATGCCGTGCTGCTGATCGTCGACCAGCAGGGCGCGGCTTGCCACACCGGCACCCACACCTGCTGGGACGGGGATCTGCTGCTCGCCGACGCGAGCTGAACCGGTCAGCGGGCGGCGCCGGCCGTCGCCTCGGTGGCCGGCGGGTCGGGGAGTCCGTCGGCGCGCCCGATGCCCCGGGACAGGCCCGCGTCGAGCTGCGCTACCAGCGCCTCACCGAGAGTGAGCAGCTGTTCGACCTGCTCGTCGTCGATGCCGTCGAACACCAGCCCCCGCACGCCTTCCAGGTAGGCCGGGGTGGCCTTCTGTACCTGTTCGAAACCCTCGTCGGTGAGCACCGCATAGGCGCCGCGGCGGCCGCGCACCACGTCGCGGCGCGCCCAGCCCAGCCGTTCCAGCTTCGTCACCACATGCGACAGCCGTGATAGCGAAGCATTTGCCCTATTGGCCAGTTCGCTGAGTTGCAGGCGATGTCCGGGCTCCTCGGACAGCAGTGCCATGAGGAAATACTCGAAATGCGTCATACCGGCTTCGCGTTGCAGCTGGGTGTCCATTGCCGCCGGTAATCGCGTCGTCAGCGCGACCAGAGTCCGCCACGCTCGCCGTTCGGTGGGATTGAGCCATTCCGTCACTTCGCGCCCTCTCTTGCAGCCCAGTGACGCAAATCTCGGTTCACCGTCACTCGCGACCAACAAGTTTGCCACGACTTCGCTCGCTGGTCAGCCCGGTTGCCGATGACGTGACAGCGATCACGCCGGGGCGCGATCACGACGCTGTCGGTTCACTCCCTGATATCGCCTGGTGGACGCGTGTCGTTAGCAGTGTCCGGCGCGGTGACCACGCCGGCTTCGGCGCGGCGGGCCGAGCGTGCTCGCCATTGTTTGCGTAGCAGTAGCACGAGCAGTACCACGAAGATCGCGGCCGCCACGACGGCGCCGACCAGTGAGGCGCCGCGGAAGCCGGGCGCGTCGACGTCGAGCACGCGTTCCCCGGCGTGCGCGGCGCTGTTACCGCCCAGCACGATGGTCAGCGTCATCAGATTGGGCAGGGCCACGATCAATGCCAGCACCGCCGCGGCGCCGGCAGCGAATTTGCCGGCTCGGGTGCGCCATACCCGCACCGCGCCCAGCAGGAGCAGCAGGGGGATCAGCGTGCACAGGAACCCGATCGCCAGGCCAGACCAGATGCCCTGGGCGAAGCTGCCGTGCCCGGACATGCCGGCGATCCGCTGCGCCCACCAGCGCGGAATGAAGGCCGACAGCACGAAATAGGCGACGACCAGCACGATGATGACCGCGAGCAGGCCGAGGGCTCGATTCCGCCACACGGTGGCTCGGGGTTTGGTCCCGGAGTTCGTGAGGGAGCTCGTCGATGTCATGAATCCAGCGTATGCGCGAGGCGCGCGCCGACGCCGGGAGAATCGTGTCGTATCAGGCCGTCAGTGTGCTCTCACCAGGGCAAAGGCGGCCGTGCACCCGGAGGCGGCCCAGGGTGTGTCCAGTAGTCGATTCAGGCCCGGTGCTCGCGCAGGGCGGCCAGCGCGGCGTCGGCGTGGACGTTCGCGCGCAGTTCGCCCGAGATCACCGCGAGTACTGTGCGGTCGGTGTCGATCACGAAG
>NZ_LZMK01000062.1:0-23946 GCF_001665865.1 Nocardia sp. 852002-20019_SCH5090214
TACATATCCGGTGTCCTCCCGGATGCACCACTGGCGATCTGCCGTGCGCGCGCTGGCCGCGCCGGTGCGGATCGCGATCGTGCTGCAACTGCGGGAATCGCCCCGCTGTGTGCACGAGCTGGTCGACACGCTGGGCGTCACACAGCCCCTGGTCAGCCAGCATCTGCGCATTCTGAAGTCCGCGGGCGTGGTGCGCGGTGAACGCACCGGCCGTGAGGTGATCTACGAACTGGTCGACGACCATCTGGCACGCATCGTCGTCGACGCCGTCGCACACGCCGAGGAAGGATGACCGTGCCGGAGAAGACGGGCACCGCCGAGAAGACTGTCGGAATTCGCAGCACCCGCCAGCGCAGTGCGATCACCGCCCTGCTGGGCGATATCGAGGAATTCCGTTCGGCCCAGGAGCTGCACGACGAACTACGCCGCCGCGGTGAGGGCATCGGCCTGACCACCGTGTATCGCACCCTGCAGTCGCTCGCCGACGCCGGCAAGGTCGACGTATTGCGCACGGACACAGGCGAATCCGTGTACCGGCAGTGCTCCAAGGGCCACCATCACCACCTGGTCTGCCGCCAGTGCGGACGCACCGTCGAGGTGGAGGGTCCCACCGTGGAGGCCTGGGCCGCGGCCATCGCGGGCGAGCACGGCTTCACCGACATCAGCCACACCATGGAGGTGTTCGGCACCTGCCGCGACTGCGCCCACATCGGGCGCTGATCCGGTCGCCCCGCCGGTCAGGGCACCAGACCCTGGCGGGCGCGGCCCGCGCCGGAGAGGACCAGCAGCAGCATCGTCGCCAGCGCGTCGTCGTCGAGGCCCGCCGCGGGGAAGGTGTAGCGCAGCAGCACGTCGGCCAGTTTTTCGTGGGCGATGATGGTCAGCGAGCCGAACTGCAGCGCGTTGTTGCGATCGGCTACCCGCTTGTGCAGTTGCGGCTTCAAGGGACGATCCCAGGCGAGGACGCAGGTCAGCGTGAGAACGTCCAGGCCGGGCGCCAGTGTGACGCCGCGCAGCGAGCACAGCGCGCCCTCGAATTCGAACCCGAGGGCGCCGCCGTCCTCCTCCCGCACGGCGACATCGCATTTCCGCAGGCAGGCGGCGGCTTGGGCCTGCAATTCCCGGGCGACGGTCAGATCGTTGCTCACTTCACGCCACCGAACCGGCGATCGCGCTTGGCGTACTCCACACAGGCCTCCCACAGGTCGCGGCGGTCGAAGTCGGGGAACAGGGTGTGCTGGAAGACGAATTCCGCATAGGCGGACTGCCAGATCAGAAAGTTCGAGCTGCGCAGCTCACCGGATGGCCGCAGGAACAGATCCACATCCGGCATATCCGGTTCGTCGAGATACTTCGCGAAGGTCGATTCGGTGATCTTCTCCGGATCCAGCTGTCCGGCCGCGACCTTCCGCGCGATTTCCCGTGCCGCGTCGGCGATTTCGGCGCGGCCGCCGTAGTTGACGCACATGGTCAGCGTCATCACGGTGTTGTCCTTGGTGAGCTCCTCGGCGATCTCCAACTCCTTGATCACGCTGCGCCACAGGCGCGGGCGGCGGCCCGCCCAGCGCACCCGCACCCCCATTTCGTGCATCTCGTCGCGGCGGCGCCGGATCACGTCGCGGTTGAAGCCCATCAGGAACTTGACCTCGTCCGGGCTGCGCCGCCAGTTCTCGGTCGAAAAGGCATAGGCGGAAAGCCATTTCACGCCGATCTCGATACACCCCTCGACGGTGTCCATCAGCACCGCCTCGCCGCGCTCGTGCCCGGCGGTGCGCGGCAGCCCGCGATCCTGCGCCCACCGGCCGTTGCCGTCCATCACCAGCGCCACATGCCTGGGCACGAACTCCGGCGGCAGCGCGGGCGGAGTGGCGCCCGACGGGTGCGGTGACGGCGGACGAATCGTGCGGGTGGTCTGGGAGCGGTTACCGATCACGCCACCTATCCTGCATCACCGCGCATCGCACGTGACCGGGGCCGTGGGAAATCAGCGCTTGACGCCGACCGCGGCCCAGATGCCGAACGCCTCGTCGGCCCACGCGAGCCGCTCCTCCGGGATGTAGAAGTCCGGATTCGGCTGCCAGCGGTGCATCGGAACCACGCCGGGCTCGACGATCTCCAGTCCGTCGAAGAAGCGGGTGACCTCGGCCTTGTTGCGCAGGGCGACCTTCATTCCGGCCTGGGCGTAGACCGCCGCCACCTTCGCGAGCCGTTCCGGATTCACATCGCTGGAGGCGTGGGTGATGCTGAGGTACGACCCGGGCGCGAACGCGTCCATATAGGTGCGCACGATGTCGTAGGCGCCCTCCTCGTCGGTGACGAAATGCATGATGGCGGCCAGGTTGAGCGCCACCGGCCGGGACAGATCGATCACCGCGCGGAACGCCTCGGAGCCGAGGATCACGTCCGGATCGCGCACATCGGAGGGAATGTATTCGGTGCGCCCCTCCTCCGAGCCGATCATCAGCGCGCGGGCATGCGCCAGCACCAGGGGGTCGTGGTCGACGTACACCACGCGACAGTGCGGGTCGACCGCCTGCACGGCGTTGTGCAGATTCGGTTCGGTCGGAATTCCGGTACCGATGTCGAGGAATTGCCGCACGCCGTTGCGCGCCGCGAAACGCGCTGCCCGATGGACGAATTCGCGATTGGCGCGCGCCGCCTGCGCGGTCTCGGGAAATACCTCCATCACCTTCGACGCGGCCTCGCGATCGGCCGGATAGTTGTCCTTGCCGCCGAGGTAGTAGTCGTACATCCGCGCCGAATGCGCCTTCTCCGTATCGAACTCGACCAGTTCGTGAGACATCGAAGCTTTCTCCGTAAGGTTGGGTGGGACCTTCGAGTGAAGTTACCTCGTCCGAGCCGCACGTAGGGCCCGCATTCCGGGAAACCTCTTGACCTGGAGTGCGCTCCAGGGCATAGCGTTCTCTCCGGGAAGTCAGTCACTGACGAGGAGAACTCCATGGAGCTCGGGTTTCACATTCCTATCTTCGATATCGACGGCGGCACCCCCGCGATCGCGGGTGAGCTGGCGCGAGTGGGGCAGGCCGCGGAGGCGGCGGGCGCCACCTGGTTGTCGTTCATGGATCACTACTTCCAGATCGAGCCGACCGGCCTACCGGCCGAGGCGAACATGCTGGAGGGATACACCACGCTGGGATACCTTGCGGCACATACCAGCTCGATCGACCTCGGGCTGCTGGTCACCGGCGTGACCTATCGGCATCCGGGTCTGCTCGCCAAGATCGTCACCACCCTCGACGTGCTGTCGGGCGGCCGGGCCACGCTGGGTATCGGCGCCGCCTGGTTCGAGCGGGAGCATCGCGGGCTCGGCGTCGAGTTCCCGCCGCTGGCCGAACGGTTCGAGCGGCTGGAGGAGACGCTGCGGATCTGCGCGCAGATGTGGGATCCGGACAACAACGGGCCGTTCGAGGGCAAGTACTACCAGCTGGCCGAGACGCTGTGCTCACCGCAGCCGATCCATCGCCCGAACGTGCTGATCGGTGGCGGCGGCGAGAAGAAGACGCTGCGATTGGTCGCACAGTACGGCGACGCCTGCAATCTGTTCGGCACGTCGCCGGAGGATGTCGCCCACAAGCTGGACGTGCTGCGCCGCCACTGCGACGATGTCGGCCGCGATTTCGACACCATCCGCACCACGATCATGGCCAACAATCCGCGCCCGAATCCGGACGTTCGCGACGAATTCGTCCGCAGCATGGCCGATTACGCGAAATTGGGCATCGACGCGGTGCTGATCACCCCGACCACGAGCTCGCCCGCGGCATGGATCGAGGGCATGGCGCCGGCGGTCCCGCAGCTGGCCGACCTCGGGTAGGCGGCCGGGTTATCCCACCCGTGAGGCCGGCGGCTCCGCCGCCTCGTGCGGACGAGAGCGCTCGATCAACGGCAAGGTCCGCAGCTGCCGTTCCAGATGCCACTGCAAATGGGCGGCGGTGAGCCCGCTGGCCTGGCGGCGGACGGACTCGGCGACCGCGTCGAGTCCGGTCCAGTCCCCGCGATTGAGCGCACTCATCAATTCCAGGACTCCGACCGAGGGCGTGGCCGAGCCGGGCGGGCGGCAGTGGACGCAGACCGCTCCCCCGGCGGCCACATGGAAGGCGCGGTGCGGGCCGGGGGTCGCGCACCGGGCACATTCGTCGAGGGCGGGCGCCCAGCCCGCGAAACCCATGGCGCGCAACAGGAATGCGTCGAGGATCAGTTCGTGCGGGCGCCGGCCGGCGGCGATCGCGCGCAGGGCGCCGGCGGTCAGAGTGTGCAGGCGGGGGGCGGGGGCGCGCTCCTCGCCGGCGAGGCGTTCGGCGGTTTCCAGCACCGCGCAGGCGGTGGTGTAGCGACCGTAGTCGGCGACGATATCGGCGGCGAACGCCTCCACGGTATGCACCTGTGTCACGGTGTCGAGGTCGCGTCCGGGATACAGCTGCACGTCGATATAGGCGAACGGTTCCAGCCGGGCGCCGAACTTCGACCGGGTGCGGCGCACACCCTTCGCCACCGCCCGGACCAGCCCGTGCTGACGGGTGAGCAGAGTGACGATGCGATCGGCCTCACCCAGTTTGTGCTGGCGCAGCACAATCGCCTGGTCCCGATACAACAACACGCTGACAGTCTCCCACGCCGCTCCGACGTGCCCGCGCCCCCACGCCACTCGGCCGCCGATCGCGCGACGCTTTCCGACGTCACACCCGCGACTCACACGCTGCGCGGCAGCCCCTCCGCGTACAGCTGCGCGATGCGCGGGGCGTGAATCGTGCGCAGCAGCAACGTGGTCCAGCCGGTGCGAATCGGATCGATCGCGCCCCGGTCGGCCTCGACGAGCATGCGTTCGGACCCCTGCAGTTCCATGGTGACGGCGGGATGGCCCAGCCAGACGTCGACCAACGCCTCCCGATTCCCCCAGATGACCAGGCGTTTTCTGCTCATCCCGATGGTCCCGCCGACGATATTCTCCCAACTGGAAGAACCGTAGTGCAGTGGTGTCCGATAATTGCGTCTGGCCAGCGATCCACTCACCGGGCCGAATACGACGATCCCTTCCGATTCCAGATCCGAACGCACTTGCGGCGGCAGCTCTTTCGAGCCGAACGCCCGGGACATCCACTTCACGCCAGGATCGTAGGCCCGTCTCACAATGTGCGTGCGCACACAGTTCGCGCGCTCCTGCGGAAATACCGGAAACGCACATCACAATTCGACTACGGCCGACCTGGGACTCCGATATGGACGGGTGAACAGCTTCGCGCCGGGTTTCGCGCGCGCCCCCGAGATGGAGATCACAGATGATGACGTCATCGATCGGAGCCGCACCGGTCGGACCGATCCCTCGTGGGAACGACGATCAGAATCCCAGCTTGCGCAGCTGTTTGGGGTCGCGCTGCCAGTCCTTGGCGACCTTCACGTGCAGATGCAGATAGATCCGGGTGCCCAGAATGTGCTCGATCTGCTTGCGCGCCGCGGTGCCGACCTCTTTGAGCCGGGCGCCGCGCTTGCCGATGATGATCGCCTTCTGACTCGGCCGCTCCACGTACAGCAGGGCATGCACGTCGAGCATGTCCTCGTGTTCCTCGCGCGGCATGATCTCCTCGATCACCACCGCCAGCGAATGCGGCAGTTCGTCGCGCACACCCTCCAGCGCCGCCTCGCGAATGAGTTCGGCCATCAGGGTTTCCTCGGGCTCGTCGGTCAGCTCCCCGTCGGGGTAGAACGCCGGGCCCTCCGGCATCTTGGAGGCGATCACATCGACGAGCAGTTCGACCTGCTCACCCTTGGCCGCCGACACCGGAACCACCTCGGCCTCGGGGCCCAGCAGTTGCGAGACCGCGAGCAGTTGCTCGGCGACCTGCGGCTTGTCGACCTTGTCGATCTTGGTGACCACGCCGAGCAGCGTCGTCTTCGGCGCCATCTGCTTGACCTGCTGGACGATCCAGCGGTCACCCGGGCCGATCTTCTCGTCGGCCGGAATGCACAGCGCGATCACGTCGACCTCGGAGTAGGTGTCGCGCACCAGATCATTGAGGCGCTGCCCCAGCAGGGTGCGCGGCCGGTGCAGTCCGGGAGTGTCGACCAGGATCAGCTGGGCGTGGTCGCGGTGGACGATGCCGCGGATGGTGTGGCGGGTGGTCTGCGGCCGCGAAGACGTGATCGCGATCTTCTGGCCGACCACGGCGTTGGTGAGCGTGGATTTGCCGGTGTTGGGCCGGCCCACGAAACACACGAAGCCGGAACGGAATTCGCCCTCGCCGGGCTGCTGGACGCTCATCGCGCCGACTCGGTTCCGGCGGCGACGGTGCGGTAGCCGGCGCCCTTGCGATCGGTGACGATGACGACCGCCGACGCGCTCACCTCACGCACCGCGGCCACGCCTGGATCGGAATCCTGACCACCGACCAGCACCGCCGCCTCGAACCCCTCCGCACCGCTGGAGATCGCGGCCGCGACCGCCGCCTGCAGCGCGGACAGCGACAGCGCGTTCAGCTCCACCGTGCCCGCGGCGTAGGTGCGGCCGTCGGTATCGCGGATCGCCGCGCCCGCCACCCCGCCGGTGCGTCCCATCGCGCCGCGCGCCAGCACCAGCAGTTTGCCGTCCTCGGCGTTCAAATCGGCGGTGTTCACATCGGCGGTTTCACCCTCGGTCATCGCCATCTCCGTTCTCGTATCTCGACGTCTCTTCCCGCCCCTGACGGTCGCCGCGCACAGCATCCGCGAGCGCGCCCGACATTTCGTCCGGTTCCTCCGCGCGGCGCGCGACGACGGTGTGCACCCGCACCCGGCCGCGGGTATCGGCGCCGCCCTCCCCCTGCAGCAGCAGCCCGTGCACGACGACCTCCGATCCCGGCAGCGGCACCCGGCCCAGCGTGTGCGCCAGCAGGCCGCCGACGGTGTCGACGTCCTCCTCCTCGATCTCCAGGCCGAACAGCTCGCCCAGATCCTCGACCGGCAGCCGGGTGGAGACGCGGTAGACGCCCTCGCCCAACTCCTCCACCGGCGCGATCTCGTCGGTGTCGTATTCGTCGGCGATCTCACCGACGATCTCCTCGAGCACATCCTCGATGGTGACCAGCCCGGCGATTCCGCCGTATTCGTCGACCAGCAGCGCCATATGGTTACGGCGACGCTGCATCTCGTCGAGCAAGGCGTCGAGCGGTTTCGAATCGGGCACGAACACGGCCGGCCGCATCACCGCCCGCACCTGCACGCTGCGGCCCCGATCCGCATACGGCACAAGATCTTTCAGATAGACCACGCCGAGGATGTCGTCGACGTTCTCACCGATCACGGGAATGCGCGAGTGCCCGGACCGCACGGCCAGCGACATCGCCTGCGCCACCGCCTTGTCCGCCTCGATCCACACCATCTCGGTGCGCGGCACCATCACCGCGCGGGCCGCGGTGTCGCCGAGTTCGAACACCGACTGGATCATGCGGCGTTCCTCGGAGTCGACCACACCGCTCTGCTGCGCCATATCGACGATTTCACGCAGTTCCACTTCGGAAGCGAAGGGGCCGTTGCGAAATCCGCGACCGGGGGTGATGGCGTTACCGATCATGATCAGCAACCGGCTCACCGGTCCGAGCAGCGCCCCGATCGCCTGCAGCGGCAGCGCGGCCGCCAGCGAGATCGAATACGCGTGCTGGCGGCCCAGGGTGCGCGGGCCGACACCGATGACGACATAGTCGACCACGACCATGATCACCGCGGTCACGGCCAGCGCCCACCCCCAGCTGAGCACCTCGCTCAGCGCGGCGGCCAGCAGGACCGTCGCCGCGATCTCACAGGTCAGCCGCAGCAACACCATGAGGTTCACATAGCGCGGCCGGTCGATCGTGATCCGGGCCAGCCGGCGGGCGCCCGGACGGTCGGCGCGGACCAGATCGTCGACCCGCGCCGGCGAAACGGTCATCAACGCGGAATCGATCGCCGCGAAGACACCGCCGACCGGCACCAGCAGAATCGCCAGCAACAGTGGGATCAGCCAGTTCACGCTCTGCCCTCGGCCGCATGAGCTCGGGCCTGCGTGGTGACGCTGCGCTGCCGCCTCCGGCCCCGACCGCTCATGCGGGGTCCAAGGGGTCGCCCGGGGCTGTGAAACCGGTCTTCCCCAGCAGGCGGCGGTCGCGTTCGGCCAGTTCGGCGCGGCGGGCGGCCTCGCGCAGGCTTTCGTACCATTCGGCGAGCAGGCGGTTCTGCAGGCCGAACATCACCTTCTCCTCTTCCGGCTCGGCGTGGTCGTAGCCGAGCAGATGCAGCACCCCGTGGACGGTGAGCAGCGCCAGTTCGTGGTCGAGGGAATGGCCGGCCTTACCGGCCTGGGCGGCGGCGAATTCCGGGCAGAGCACGATGTCGCCGAGCATCGAGGGGCCCGGTTCGGCGCCGTCGGGACGGCCACCGGGTTCGAGTTCGTCCATCGGGAACGACATCACGTCGGTGGGACCCGGCAGGTCCATCCACCGCATGTGCAGGTCGGCCATGGTGTCGAGATCGACGAGCACCATCGACAATTCGGCCGCCGGATGCACGTCCATCCGCTCGATCGCGAACCGCGCGACGCTGACCAGATCCGGTTCCGATACGTCGATGCCCGACTCGTTGGCGATCTCGATACTCACCCTGCCAGCCTAATGGGGGCCGCGCATGGCCTCACCACCACACCAGCGGCGAGCCGCTCGGGCGACTCAGCGGCGAGCCGCTCCGATGGCTCAGCGGCGAGCCGCCTTGTCCGCCGCGCGGCGCTGGGCTCGGTTGCCGCCCGGGTAGTGCCGCGCCACCTGCGGCCGGGCGTCGGACTCGTAGCGGTCGTAGGCGTCGACGATGTCCGAGACCAGCCGGTGGCGTACCACGTCGCTGGAGGTGAGCTCCGCGAAATGGATGTCGTCGATATCGGTGAGGATGTCGCTGACCACCCGCAGCCCGGATCGGGTGCCGCCCGGCAGGTCGACCTGGGTGACGTCGCCGGTGACGACGATCTTCGAGCCGAAACCGAGCCGGGTCAGGAACATCTTCATCTGTTCCGGCGTGGTGTTCTGCGCCTCGTCCAGGATGATGAACGAGTCGTTGAGACTGCGTCCGCGCATATACGCCAGCGGCGCGACCTCGATCACTCCGGACGCCATCAGCTTCGGAATCGCCTCGGGGTCCATCATGTCGTGCAGGGCGTCGTAGAGCGGACGCAGATACGGGTCGATCTTCTCGTTCAGCGTGCCCGGCAGAAATCCCAGCCGCTCCCCTGCCTCCACCGCCGGACGGGTGAGGATGATGCGGGTGACCTGCTTGCTCTGCAGCGCCTGCACGGCCTTGGCGACCGCCAGATAGGTCTTACCGGTACCGGCCGGGCCGATGCCGAAGACGATCGTGTGCTCGTCGATGGCGTCGACATAGCGCTTCTGGTTCAGCGTCTTCGGGCGGATGGTCTTGCCGCGCCGGGCGATGATGTCCAGACTCAGCACCTCGGCCGGGGAATCGGAGGATCCCTCGGTCAGCATGGACACCGTATGCCGGACCGCTTCCGGGGTGACGACGCGATTGTGCGCGGTCAACGCCACGAGCTGCTCGACCACCCGCTCGGCCAGCGCCACGTCGGCGGCCTTACCGGTGAGGGTGACCGAATTCCCGCGCACGTGGATGTCGGCATCGAGCAGACCTTCGAGTTCACGCAGGTTCGCATCGGCGGAACCGAGGAATCCGAATACGGACTCCGGGGCCAGTTCGATGCTGGACCGCACCGTCCGGGCCGCTGGACCCGAACCGTTACCATTGCCGGGGGCGCCGGCTCCGATGCCGGTCGTGGGTGTTGTCGGGTCGCCGATATCGCCTGATGTTCGCAAAAGGGGCTATGGCCTGCTTTCCGGTCTCGAACGGATCCTCTCCTTTCCTCAAAGTCTATCGCGCGGCACCGACACCGCCCACTTATTTGATCTCCAGCCCCAGCTCAGAGGCCGCTCACCCGGAAGATGAGCGGTCGTCACCGTTCGTTCACCGCCCGCTCCCGCGCGACCATTCGACGGCGAACTCGCGAAAGGTGCGCACCGCATCGCCCGGCACCGCGTCCGCCGACCAGATCAATCCGACCGCGCGGGCGGCACCCGGATCCGTCAGCGGAACCAGCACCGGCCCGGGCTGCGGCCCCCGCACCGCGGGCTCCTCCAACGGCAGCAGCGCCACTCCGAGTCCCGCCGCCACGAGACCCGACACGGTCACCAGATCACTGGACTCCAGCGCGATCCGTGGCCGGAAATCCGCTGCGGCACAGAGCTCGTCGAGAATTCTGCGCATCCCGTAGCCGGTGGGCATGGCGATGAATTCGGCCTCCGCGGCCTCCGCCAGCCGAATCTGCCGCCGGCCCGCCAGCCGATGATCGACCGGAACCCCGAGGGCGAGGCGCTGCCGGAACAGCGTGCGCCAGCCCAGCCCGGGCAGCGCCGGTTCGGGCGAGGTCAGACCGAGATCCGCCGTACCGTCGAGCACCTCGGCGGCCACCACGTTGGCAGGTCCCTGATCGAGCCGGAACGTGATCCGCCCCGACACGCGCCGGAAGCCGGCGATCAGCTCCGGCACGACCCGCCCGCCGAAGGAATGGACGAACGCCAGCCGCACCGACCCCCGGGCCGGATTCGCCAGATCCGCGAGCGCCCGGCTCGCGGCGTCCAGTTCGGCCTGGGCGCGGCGGGCGTGTTCGTAGAAGATGCGCCCGGATTCGTTGAGCGTCAGCCGCTTACCGTGCCGATCGAACAACTGCGTGCCGAGTCGCTGTTCCAGCCGGGCGAGCATGCGCGACAGCGTGGGCTGGGCCAGATGCAGCCGATCGGCCGCCGCACCCACGCGTTCGAGTTCGGCGAGGGTCAGAAACCAGTGCAAATCGTCACTCGCCATCGGCAGGCTCCCCGCGCTCAGCTCAACTAATGCCGCAATTGCATCAACTTACCGATCATTATGCATTTCCTTTTCCAGCCGTGTGGAGCCACGGTGGAGGCATGACCAGCGCGACCGTGACCACCGCTCCCGTCCGGACGGCCGAGGACGCGCGGCGCGAGCGGCGGATCACCCTCGCGCTGTTCGCGGCCGGCCTCACCACCTTCGGGTCGATGTACAGCGCGCAGGCGCTGCTGCCGAGCCTGTCGACGGCCTTCGGCGCCACGCCCGCGCACGCCGCACTGGCGGTATCGCTGACGACGGGTCTGCTGGCGGTGGCGATCGTGCCGGTGAGCGTGCTGTCGGGGCGGTACGGCCGCACCCGGGTGATGATCGCGTCCGCGGTGGCGACCAGCGTCATCGGTCTGCTGTTGCCCTTCAGCCCGAATCTGGACCTGATGCTGGCGGGGCGGGCCGTGCAGGGCATCGCCGTGGCCGGCGTGCCCGCGGTCGCGATGGCGTATCTCGCCGAGGAGATCGGTTCGGCCGGATTGGGCACCGCGATGGGCATCTACGTCTCGGGCACCACCATCGGCGGTCTGGCCGGCCGGCTGATTCCCGCCTTCACCTTGGAGGTGGCGTCCTGGCGTTGGGGCGCAGCGATTTTCGCGGTGGGCGCCGCGCTGTGCACGGTGTGGTTCGTGCGGATGCTGCCACCCTCCCGATACTTCGTCGCGCGGCCCCTCGGCGTCGGCGCGCTGCTCGGCGACCTCGCCACGCATCTGCGCAACCGCGCGCTGCTGCCGCTGTTCGGGTTGGCCTTCCTGCTGATGGGCGGATTCGTCTCGGTGTACAACTTCCTGGGCTACCGGCTCATCCAGTCGCCGTTCGGTTTGTCCGCGGCCACCGCGGGTGCGGTCTTCCTGATGTATCTGTCGGGCACGGTCTCGTCCACCGCGGCGGGCCGGTTCGCCGATCGGCTCGGCCGTTTCCCGGTGGTGGCGATCTCTCTCGCGACGATGAGTATCGGCCTGCTGCTGACCATTCCGGATCATCTGGCGATCCTGTTGCCGGGTCTGCTGTTGTTCACCGCGGGCTTCTTCGGCGCGCACGCCGTGGCCAGCGCGTGGGTCGGTGCCACGGCGACAGGCAATCGCGCGGCCGCGTCCTCGCTGTACCTGTTCGCCTATTACGTCGGCAGTTCGATCGTCGGCGCGTTGGCCGGGCTGGCCTACAGCTGGCACGGGTGGGCCGGATTGGCGCTGTACGTGGGAGTGCTGATCGTCGTGGCGGCGGGTCTGGTGGCTTGCCTCGGATTGCGGTTGCGAGCCGAGAGCTTCCGGTCCCGGCCCACCGCCGGCCCGTCCGAGATCGGAACTTCTGGCCCCGCCTGACGACCGCGCCGCACCGTCGGGCGCGGATGCCGGCCGGATCCGGGACCTACCAGCGCGGAGTCAAAGCCCCCAGCGCACCGAGCGCGACCGCCGCGGCGGTGGAGGTGCGCAACACCGTCGGCCCCAGGAGCGCGACGGTGGCGCCCGCTGCGCTGAGCGCACCCAATTCCGAGTCGTCCAGACCGCCTTCGGGGCCCACGATCAGCACGATCGGCGCGGTCTGCGGGAACGCCAGCTCGGCGAATCGCGCCGTCGCGGATTCGTGCAGCGCGATCGCTATGCCGTTGTCCGCGAGGGTTTTCCGGACCAGCTCGGCCACATCCGCGGTGCGATGCAGATCGGCGACCTCGGGGATGTAGGCCCGCCGCGACTGCCGGGCCGCCGTCCGGGCCGCCGCACGCCACTTGTCGACGCCCTTGCGCGCCTTGGCTTCCCAGTTCGCGACACACCGGGCGGCCTGCCACGGGACGATCGCGTCGGCGCCCGCCTCGGTCATCAATTCGACCGCGAGTTCGGAACGATCCGATTTGGGCAGTGCCTGCACGACCGTCACCGCCGGCGACACGGGCGGGGCGACCGCGCGGTCGAGCACCTTCAGATCCAGGCGATCCCGCCCGGTGGCCACGACCTCGGATTCGGCGAGCAGTCCCGCACCGTCGGAGAGCGTGATCGGCTCGCCGACCCGGATGCGGCGCACGGTCGCGGCGTGCCGGCCCTCGGGACCGTCGAGCACCGCGACCGCGCCGACCGGCGGTATCTCGTCGAGATAGAAAACCGTTGCGGCCACGGCGTTTTCAGCGACCGCTGAAGGAGGCCCGCAACCGTGCGAACAATCCGCTGTTGTGTTCGGATTGGGCCGAGAGCACCTCGGTGTGTTCGCCGTTGCGCATCGCCTGGTACTTGCGCAGCAGGTCGAACTGCTTGTTGTCCAGTTTGGTCGGGATCACGATGTCCAGGTGCGCGACCAGATCACCGCGCGCACTGGAACGCAGCTTGGGCATGCCGTGGGCGCGCAGCACCGACACCTCACCCGGCTGGGTGCCCGGCGGAATGGTCAGTTCGGTGGGCCCGTCCAGGATGGTGTCGATGACCACCGTGGTGCCGAGCGCGGCATCGACCATCGGTACCCGGATCGTGCAGTGCAGATCGTCGCCGTCGCGGACGAAGGTGTCGTGCGGCTGCTCCACGATCTCGACGTACAGATCACCGGCCGGTCCGCCGCCTGGGCCGATCTCGCCCTGTGCGGCCAGCCGCACCCGCATGCCGTTGGCCACACCCGCCGGAATCGGCGCGGCGATCTCGCGGCGGGCACGCACCCGGCCGTCGCCACCGCATTTGCGGCAGGGGTCGGGAATGGTCTCGCCCGTACCGCGACAGGTCGGGCACGGCCGGGACGTCATCACCTGTCCCAGGAAGGACCGCTGCACGGTCTGCACCTCACCCGCGCCGCCACAGGTTTCACAGCGCACCGGCTTGGAATTGCCGTTGGTGCCCGAGCCCTGACACAGATCACAGAGCACCGCGGTGTCGACGGTGAGGTGTTTGGTGACACCGACCGCGCATTCGGCCAGCGACAACCGGGTCCGCAGCAGCGAATCCGCGCCCGGCTGCACCCGGCCGCGCGGTTTGCGCGAACTGGTGGCGTTCATACCGCCGAAGAAGGCCTCGAACACATCGCCCAGACCACCGAAACCGGCGCCGGAGAAGCCGCCGCCCGCGCCCGCCGATTCCATCGGGTCGCCGCCCATATCGACGATGCGGCGCTTCTCGGGGTCGGTGAGGACCTCGTAAGCGGTGGATACCTCGCGGAACCGCTCCTGCGCGTCCGGATCCGGGTTGACGTCGGGGTGCAGTTCCCGGGCCAGCTTGCGGTAGGCGCGTTTGATCTCCTGGTCGGACGCGTTGCGCCCGACGCCGAGGATTCCGTAGTAGTCCCGTGCCACTTGAGTCTCTAGTCCTGTTCCGAATGGGTGTCGTCCAGCATCCCTGCTCACGGCCGATGCTGCCATGTTCACTGTGGCCGACCGGCGAACCAGGTTGCCGACCGGCGCGGATCCCGGTTACCGGGGCGGGCTCATCGTTCCGCGAGCACCTCACCGATATAACGGGCGACCGCGGCGACCGAGGCGATCGTGCCGGGGTAGTCCATCCGGGTCGGGCCGACCACTCCCATACCTCCCAGCACGGTACCCGGCATACCGTACCCGGTGGATACCACCGAGGTGCCGCGCATCTGCTCGACGCGGGTCTCCTCGCCGATCTGCACCGTCACCGTGCCGGGCTGCTGCGCGGCGGCCAGAAGTTTCAACACCACCACCTGCTCCTCGAGCGCCTCGAGCACGGCACGCAGCGAACCCGGGAAACCGAAATCGCCGGCATTGCGGGTCAGGTTGGCCGTGCCGCCCAGCACCAGCCGCTCCTCCGGATGCTCCACCAGGGTTTCGACCAGAACGGTCGACACCCGGACCAGAACGTCGCGTAGCCGGGCGGGGGCGTTCTCCGGCAACGCCGCGACGGCGCTCGAGGCAGCGGACAGACGCTTACCGTCCATCGCCTTGCCGAGCATGCCGCGCAGTGCGGCGAGATCCTCCTCGTCGATCACCGCACCCAGATCGACGAGCCGCTGATCGACCCGCCCGGTATCGGTGATCACGACCAGCAGCAGCCGGGCCGGATTGAGCGCCACGACCTCCAGGTGACGCACGGTCGACGCCGAGACCGTCGGGTACTGCACCATCGCGACCTGCCGGGTCAGCTGCGCCAGCAGCCGCACCCCGCGTCGCAGGACGTCGTCGAGATCGACGCCGCTTTCCAGGAATTCCATGATCGCGCGGCGCTCGGCATTGG
The DNA here is from genome assembly GCF_001665865.1 of Nocardia sp. 852002-20019_SCH5090214. Taxonomy (NCBI): domain Bacteria; kingdom Bacillati; phylum Actinomycetota; class Actinomycetes; order Mycobacteriales; family Nocardiaceae; genus Nocardia; species Nocardia sp. 852002-20019_SCH5090214. The sequence continues at coordinate 15,105 of NZ_LZMK01000062.1, forward strand.
ACAGCGGCTTGACCTCGGCGATGTTGTCCACGAACTGGCGATAGCCCTTGTCGGTCGGGATGCGACCGGAGCTCGTGTGCGGCTGAGTGATGTATCCCTCGGCCTCGAGGACCGCCATGTCATTGCGCACGGTTGCGCTGGAGACGCCCAGATTGTGCTTGTCCACCAGCGTTTTCGACCCGATCGGCTCCTTGGTCGCGATGTAGTCCGCGACGATCGCGCGCAGGACCTCCAGCCGCCGCTTCTCGGTGCTCGACATCGGCCCCACCTCCTCGTTCGCCTTCGGGGTCCACGCGGCCGCACACGGGCAGCATCGACCACGCGGATTCCCGGTTGATCCGACACCAGTTTAGTTCCTGTGCTCACGAGTTCCCGCGTGTGAGGTCGCACAGTGATGCCGGGCCGGCTCCGGGGACCCGGTCGCGCAGCGGAACGGAGGTGGAGCCACGGAAGGCGCGGGCGAAGATGTCCGTCTTGCGCCCGCGGCGCGAACTCAGTCCGATTCGGCGACGAGTTTGCCTGCCGCCGCATCCAATCCGAGCATCGTCAGCAGCGACTGGCAGTCGTCGACTCCGGTCGAATGACTGGCCACCGCCCGCGCGGCGAGCGCGCCGCGCCGTGCGGCCTCGGCCTTCTCTGCGGCACGCGTTTCGGCGAACTCGCTCTGCTCGTGGACAAGTGTGATGTGGCGTGCCTGTGACATGGATCTCCTCAAGTTGCCTCGAACCCTACGCTGTCCGGACTCCCGCCCGGGCCGCAGCGCCGAATTCGGGGCGAAATAGACCGATTCACCGGGCCGCTACCGACCGACAGCCGGTCAGCCCAGCAGATCGCGGACCACTCCGTCGGCGAGCAGACGCCCACGGTCGGTCAACACCAACCGATCACGGTCGACAACGGCCAGTCCGTCGGCGACCACACGCTCACATGCCGCGCGGCCGTCGGCATCCAATTCCTCGACCGGGAGTCCGGAGCGCAGGCGTACGCCGAGCATCACGCGCTCGGTGTACCGCTCCGCGTCGGTCAGCGCCTCCCAGCCCGCGGCGGGCAGTCCGGCGCGGGCCGCGACGCGCTCGGCGTAGCGGCCCGGATGCTTCACGTTCCACCAGCGCACGCCGCCGAGGTGGCTGTGCGCGCCGGGGCCGGCGCCGAGCCAGTCGCCGCCGTCCCAGTAGCCGAGGTTGTGCCGGCAGCGCGCGGAAGACGTTGTGGCCCAGTTGGATACCTCGTACCAGCCGAATCCCGCGGCGGCAAGGCGGGCGTCGATGCGTTCGTAGCGGGCGGCGAGGGTGTCTTCGTCGGGGGCGGGGAGTTCGCCGCGGCGGACCTTGCGGGCCATGGCGGTGCCGTCCTCGACGATCAGGGAGTAGGCGGAGACGTGGTCGACGCCGGCGGAGAGGACCGCGTCCAGGCTGGCGTCGAGGTCGGCGTCGGATTCACCGGGCGTGCCGTAGATGAGGTCGAGGTTGACGTGGTCGAAACCGGCTGCCCGGGCCTCGCGGGCGGCCGCTACGGCACGTCCGGGGGTGTGGGTGCGGTCGAGAATGCGCAGAACGTGGCTCGCGGCCGATTGCATGCCGAGGGAGACGCGGGTGTAGCCGGCGGTTCGGATGCGCTCGAAGAACTGCGGGGAGGTGGACTCCGGATTCGATTCCGTGGTCACCTCCGCATCGGCGGCGAGGGAGAACTCGGCACGGATGGCGTCGAGGACATCGGCCAGGCCGTCGCCGCCCAGCAGCGACGGGGTGCCGCCGCCGACGAAGACCGTCGACACCGGCGGTTGCGCGCTCGGCAGTTCCGCGAAAGCCGCTGCCGCGGTGGCCAATTCGCCACGCAGGGCGTCGAGCCACGACTCCGGCGAGGCGGAGGAACCCAGCTCGCCCGCCGTATACGTGTTGAAATCGCAGTAGCCGCAGCGCGTCGCGCAGAACGGGACGTGCACGTAGATCCCGAACGGCCCGCCGCCGAAATCGCGCAGCGTCGGCGCGGCGGTGGTGTGTTCGGGAGCGGGTGCGGTCACCCCACCAGTGTGCCCGGTGCGGCGCAGTGACCGGCGGCACACCGGCTAGTCGATCGCTTCCGGCGCCGGTAGCCCGCGAGTTCGGTGCGAACGGGCGTATTTTCCGGGAGTGGTGCCGACGATGTCGGCGAACGCCGCGATGAAGCCGCTCGGATTCGCCCACCCGCAGGCGTGCGCGACATATGTCGCGTCGTGCCCCTCGGCGAGCAGGACGAGCGCGTGCGAGATGCGCAGTTGGGTGCGCCACTCGTAGAAGGTCATGCCGAGCTCGTCGTGGAACAGCCGGCTCAGCGTTCGCGCTCCCGCGCCGACCCTGCGCCCGAGTTCGGCCAGCGCGGTGTTGTCGCCGGGGTCGTCGTACAGAATCCGCGCGAGGGCTCGCAACCGGTCGTCGCGGGGTTGCGGCAGTTGCAGCGGCTGCTCGTGCGCTTCCCGCAGTTCGTCGACGAGCACGCGATGCAGCCGGGCGCGCGCACCGCGGTCGTGGTCGCGGGGCCCGGTGAGAGTGAGGAACACCTCGCGGGCCAGATCGGTGGCCCTGAATACCGCGGGGCGGTCCGGTAGCAGCCGGGCCGGTGCCACCGGGAGAAAGACGATCCGCATGTCGGTTCGCCCGTGGGCGCGGTGCTGGTGCGTGAATCCGGCTGGGGTCCAGCCGATTCGGCTGGCCGGCACGATCGACGTCCCGCGTTCGGTGTGCACCGAGAGCACCCCGCGGGCGGCGTACACCAGATGCCCGCGCGCATGCGCGTGGACCGAACTCGACGCTCCCGGCGCCCACTGGTGAACGCCCCCGGACGGCCACAGCCGCGACGTAGAAGCCGTCGCGGCAGGTTGGCGGCGAACGGGCATGAATCGGCATTCTATCGGTGGTCGGCCGCCCCGGTCGCCCACGACAGTGAACGCATGAGTGAGACGACGATGCGTGCGGCGCGCTGGCGGCCTCGGGCGTCCTGTCCGGGGTGCGGCAGCGCGCGGCGCGGCTGCTGATTCGGGGCGGGACCTCGTCGGTGGGCATGGCGGCGATCGCCATCGCGGCAGCCGAGGGTATCGAGACCGCGGCCACGACCCGGCAGCCCGCGAAGGTGGACGCGCTCATCGCCGCCGTGGTCGCGGCCCACCGCCGGATGCAGAACGACGAGGCGACCGGAAAGCTCGTCATCGTGCCCTAGCCGACCCGTCGGCGTCCCGCGGGAAGGCCCCTGCGGCATCGCCATCGGCGAATCCGCTTGATCTATGACGCATCTCACAAATTAGGACGGCCGTCCAGGGAATTTCCCGCTTTTTTGCGGAGAATATGACCCACCGGTCGGAAAGACCCACCTGACATGGCACAATAACTTCCATGACCGGACTTGGAGTACGACTCGTGGCGCGCCGCCATGTCGACTTCAAGCGCGTCTGCAGCGCCAGTTGTCTGCCGGATCGCCTCCGGTAGCTCGGCCTCCCCTCTCCCCGGTTCCCGGCATCCGTCGCGATGCCCATCGGTCCGATTCGCTGAACTCCGAAGGCGCGAGCCAGCCCCTCCCGCCTGCCGCAAGGCCTGATCCATCTTCTTCAGGAGCGACCCTATGACGTCGAGTACCGACGCCGGTCCCAGCCCCGAGTCCGTTCGCGCGGATCGTGAACGCCTCGCCCGTGAGCGTCGTGCCCGGCCCCGCCCGGAGGCTTCCGGCCCGCGCGAACGCACCGGCAAGCCGGTCCGCCGCAAGTCCGAGGGCCAGTGGGCCCTCGGTTACCGGGAACCGCTGAACGCGAACGAGCAGAGCAAGAAGGACGACAATCCGCTCAACGTCCGTGCGCGCATCGAGAACATCTACGCCAAGGGCGGATTCGACTCGATCGACAAGAGCGATCTGCGCGGCCGCTTCCGCTGGTGGGGCCTCTACACCCAGCGTGAGCAGGGCTACGACGGCACCTGGACCGGTGACGAGAACATCGACCTGCTCGAGGCCAAGTACTTCATGATGCGCATCCGCTGCGACGGCGGCGCGCTCAACGTCGAGCAGGTGCGCACCCTCGGCCAGATCTCCACCGAGTTCGCCCGGGACACCGCCGATCTGTCCGACCGCGAGAACCTGCAGTACCACTGGATCGAGATCGAGAACGTCCCGGAGATCTGGCGGCGCATCGAGGCGGTCGGATTGCAGACCACCGAGGCCTGCGGCGACTGCCCGCGCGTGGTCCTCGGCTCCCCCCTGGCCGGTGAGTCGCTGGACGAGGTCGTCGACGGCAGCTGGGCGGTCGAGGAGATCACCCGGCGCTACATCGGCAAGAAGGAGTACTCGAACCTCCCCCGCAAGTTCAAGACGGCGATCTCCGGCCAGCAGGATGTGGTCCACGAGATCAACGACGTGGCGTTCGTCGGCGTCGAACATCCCGAGCACGGCCCCGGTTTCGACCTGTGGGTCGGCGGCGGCCTGTCCACCAACCCCATGCTCGCGCAGCGAGTCGGTGCGTGGGTGCCGCTGGAGGAGGTGCCGGATGTGTGGGAAGCCGTCGTCTCGCTGTTCCGTGACTACGGTTACCGCCGGCTGCGGACCAAGGCGCGGTTGAAGTTCCTCATCAAGGACTGGGGCATCGAGAAATTCAGAGAAGTTCTCGAGGAGAAGTACCTGCAGCGCAAGCTCATCGACGGCCCCGCGCCCGAGAAGCCGGCCCGGCCCATCGACCATGTGGGCGTGCAGCGGCTGCGCAACGGCCTCAACGCGATCGGCTTCTCCCCGATCGCCGGCCGTGTCTCGGGCACGATCCTGACCCAGGTCGCCGACGCCGTCGAACGGGTCGGCGCGGACCGGATCCGGTTCACTCCGTACCAGAAGGTCGTCGTACTCGACGTCCCCGACGACAAGGTCGAGGAACTGATCGCCGAACTGGAGCCGCTGGGCCTGCAGGCCCGGCCGTCGGCCTGGCGGCGAAACCTGCTGGCCTGCAGTGGTATCGAGTTCTGCAAACTCTCGTTCGTGGAGACGCGCAAGCGTTCGCAGGTCCTGGCGCCCGAACTCGACCAGCGCCTGGCCGATATCAACGCCCAGTTGGACGTGCCGGTCACGATCAACATCAACGGCTGCCCCAACTCCTGCGGCCGTTCGCAGATCGCCGATATCGGTTTCAAGGGCCAGCTCGTCGACGACGGCGACGGGAATCAGGTGGAGGGCTATCAGGTTCACCTCGGTGGCAGCCTCGGGCTCGACAGCGGCTTCGGCCGCAAGCTGCGCCAGCACAAGGTGACCAGCGAGGAGCTCGGCGACTACATCGAGCGTGTCGTCCGCAATTTCGTCAAGAACCGCAACGACGGTGAGCGGTTCGCGCAATGGGCTGTCCGCGCCGACGAGGCCGACCTTCGGTAACGGGAGATTCAGTATGGCAACCACTTTGGAAAAGCTGAGCGAAGCCGAGCTGCGCAGGATCGCCGAGGACGGCGCGGCGCAGCTGGGTCCGGACGCCTCGGCCACCGAGCTGCTGCAGTGGACCGAGGACACCTTCGGCTCGAGCTACATCGTCGCCTCGAATATGCAGGATGCGGTGCTGGTGCAACTGGCCGCGCAGGTGCGGCCCGGCGTCGAGGTGCTGTTCCTCGACACCGGCTACCACTTCGCCGAAACCATCGGCACCCGGGACGCGGTCGAAACCGTCTACGGCGTGAACATCCTCGACGTGCGGCCCGAACACACTGTCGCCGAACAGGATCAACTGCTGGGCAAGGATCTGTTCGCGCGCGATGCGGGTGAATGCTGCCGGCTGCGCAAGGTGGTGCCGCTGCAGAATTCGCTGGCCCCCTACAACGCGTGGGTGACCGGCATCCGGCGCGTGGAGGCCCCCACCCGGGCCAACGCCCCCCTGATCTCCTTCGACGAGGGCTTCGGCCTGGTGAAGATCAATCCGATCGCCGCCTGGTCCGACGACGAGATGGCCGCGTATATCGACCAGCACGGCATTCTCGTCAATCCGCTTGTCGAGGAGGGATATCCGTCCATCGGTTGCGCTCCGTGCACGCGGAAGCCGGAACCGGGATCCGATCCGCGAAGCGGCCGCTGGGCCGGCCTCGCCAAGACCGAATGCGGGTTGCACGCCTCATGACTTCAACGGTGACCGAGACACAATTCGATACCCTTGCCGCCCTCGAGAGCGAAGCCATCCACATTTTCCGTGAGGTGGCAGGCGAATTCGAGCGTCCGGTGATCCTGTTCTCCGGCGGGAAGGACTCCACGGTCCTGCTGCATCTGGCGCTCAAGGCCTTCTGGCCCGCGCCGCTGCCGTTCTCGCTGCTGCACGTGGACACCGGCCACAACCTCGACGAGGTGCTGGCCTTCCGCGACCACGTGGTCGAGAAGTACGGGCTGCGGCTGCACGTCGCCAGCGTCGAGGAGTATCTGGCCGACGGCCGGCTCACCGAGCGGCCCGACGGTATCCGCAACCCGCTGCAGACCGTGCCGCTGCTGGACGCCATCACCGAGAACCGCTTCGACGCGGTCTTCGGCGGCGGGCGGCGCGACGAGGAGCGGTCGCGGGCCAAGGAGCGGATCTTCTCGCTGCGCGACGCCTTCGGCCGCTGGGACCCGAAGCGGCAGCGCCCGGAACTGTGGAACCTGTACAACGGCCGGCACGCGCCCGGTGAGCACGTGCGGGTGTTCCCGCTGAGCAACTGGACCGAACTCGACATCTGGCGCTACATCGCGCGCGAGAACGTCGAACTCGCGACCATCTACTACGCGCACGAGCGGCCCGTGTACCAGCGCGACGGCATGTGGATGACCCCGGGCTCCTGGGGTGGTCCGCGCGAGGACGAGGAGCTGGTCGTCAAGTCGGTGCGGTACCGCACCGTCGGTGACGGATCCACCACCGGCGCAATACTTTCCGATGCCGCGACCAACGACGACATCCTCGCCGAGGTCGCCGCGTCGCGACTCACCGAACGTGGCGCGACCCGCGGCGACGACCGCGTCTCCGAGGCCGCCATGGAAGACCGCAAGCGAGAGGGTTACTTCTGATGAGCGAGTGGAGCTTGCGGAACGAGCAGACAACACAGCCCGACCTCCTCCGTCTCGCCACCGCCGGCAGTGTCGACGACGGCAAGTCCACACTGGTCGGACGCCTGCTCTACGACACGAAATCGGTACTGGCCGACCAGATCGACGCCGTCACCCGGGCCTCGGTCGACAAGGGCCTGGCCACCCCCGATCTCTCGCTGCTGGTCGACGGGCTGCGCGCCGAACGCGAACAGGGCATCACCATCGATGTGGCCTACCGGTACTTCGCGACGCCGAAGCGGTCCTTCGTGCTCGCCGACACCCCGGGCCATGTGCAGTACACCCGCAACACCGTCTCGGGCGCGTCGACGGCACAGTTGGTGATCCTGCTGGTCGATGCCCGCAAGGGCGTCATCGAGCAGACCCGGCGCCACGCCGCCGTGATGGCCCTGCTGGGTGTGCCGAAGCTGGTGCTGGCGGTGAACAAGATCGATCTCGTCGACGACGCGGAAGCGGTCTTCGCGCAGATCGTGGCCGAGTTCACCGAGCTCACGAGCAAACTCGGCTGGGCCGCCGAGGACATCGTGGAGATCCCGGTCTCGGCGCTGCACGGTGACAACATCGCGTCGCGCTCGGAGAACACCCCGTTCTACGACGGCCCCTCCCTGATCGAGCATCTGGAGTCGGTGCCGGTCGATGCCGACAGCACCGGCCGCCATCAGGTGGGCCTGCGCTTCCCGGTCCAGTACGTGATCCGCCCGCGGACCGCGGAGTACCCGGACTACCGCGGGTATGCCGGACAGGTCGCCGCGGGCGTGGTGTCGAAGGGTGACGAGGTCGTGGTGCTGCCCTCCGGCATCCGGACCACGGTCGAGCGCATCGACACCGCCGACGGCGAACTGCCCTCCGCCCAGCCCGGTCGCAGTGTGACCCTGCTGCTCACCGATGATGTCGACATCTCCCGCGGCGACACCATCGTCGCGGCGGCCGATGCGCCCGAACCGATCGATGCGTTCGACGCCACCGTCTGCTGGCTCGGCGACAAGCCGCTGCGGCCCGGCGCCCGCCTGCTGCTCAAGCACGGCACCCGGACCACGCAGGCCATCGTCGGCGCGTTGATCGAGCGGTTCGACGAGCAGAACCTGGCCGCCGATCCGAATCCGGAGTCGTTGGCGCTCAACGATATCGGCCGCATCTCGGTGCGCGTCGCAGAGCCGATCGCGGCCGACGACTATCGGGTCAACCGGTACACGGGCAGCTTCCTGCTCATCGACCCGGCGGGCGGTAACACGCTGGCCGCGGGCCTGGTGGGCGACGTACTGACCTCGGTCGAGGTCGGCAGCTGAGATGGGTTCGGCCGGTGGGATGTTCGTGAACGGCGAGCGGTCGCTCGCCGGTGTCACCACCGGCCGCGCCCCGGCATTGATCGCGGTCGGCGCCCGCGTGCAGCGCTCGGTCCCGCAGCGCCGCCACCAGTCGTTCGTCGGTTCCGAGCACATCGGCCTGCGTGATCCGCAGCAGCGGATGCCGACGGCGGGCAGCCGCGAGCATGCCGGGCAGATCCACCCGGGCGTGAAACGCGCTGCCCAGCAGCAACGGGACGACAACGGCCTCGGTATGTCCCTGTGCCGCAACGGCATCGATGACCTGTTCCACCGAAGGGGTGTTCAGGTCCAGGAATGCCAGGCGCACGTCGACATCCGGACGTTGTCCGGCGATCTCGGCGACCACGGCCGACATCGTCGCGGCGGACCGCGGATCACGGCTGCCGTGTGCGACCGCGATCAATGCCGGGGCGCGGCCGGTGGTGACACCGGCGAGCGACCGCTCGCCGTTCACGAACATCCCACCG
>NZ_LZMK01000063.1:0-1034 GCF_001665865.1 Nocardia sp. 852002-20019_SCH5090214
GAGCAGATCCCGTTCCAGCTGCCGCGCGTCCTGGCCGCGATCGCGGCTGGTGAGCCGATCTACATCTGCGAGGGCGAAAAAGACGTCCTGACCGCCGAGTCCGCCGGTCTGACCGCGACCACCAACGCCGGTGGCGCGCTGGCGTGGACCGGCGAGCACGCGAAATGGCTCGATGGCGCCGCCGAGGTCGTCATCGTCGCCGACCACGACGCACCCGGCTACCGCCGCGCCGAGAAGGTGATGGCCTCCCTGACTGGGCGGGTGGGGTCGGTGCGGGTCATGCGTGCGGCCACAGGCAAGGACCTCACCGACCACATCGAGGCCGGTCACCACGTCGGCGAACTCGCCCCAGTCCCGTATCTGGACCCTCACACCGCCACGAGCGCCGCCCGGTCGGAGGCCGGGGCCGTCCCTTTCGTCGGTGAGGCATCGACCGATCTCTCGGCCGATGCCTCACCCCTCTCACCTGATCACAACGACTCTGTCGGAGGTTCTTTCATGTCCGGAAATTCCACGGTCAACCTGTCCGGCCTGCACGGCCAGGAGGCCGGCCACCACCACGACGACACCATTGATCACATCGGCTCCAAATTCGCGATGTTGATCCGCGGCTTGATGCAGGACGTGTTGACCCGCGCCAATGAGAGTGCCCGGCGTCGCCGTGAGGCGTTGAAGGAGCAGGAGCAGCGCGACGCGAAGAAGGCTCGTGAGCAGGCCGCGGCGCTCGCCGCGCAACGCAAGGCCGCCGAGACCGCGCTGGAGAAGATACGCAAGACGGGCTGGGATCGCCTGTCGCGCAGTGAGGTCGCGGTCGCGCTGCACGAGGCTGTGACCTGGTCCGAGGAGTCCGACACCGCGCGGCGCGCGGCGGTCGAGCTGGCCAGCCACATCAAGCAGCGGTGGGGTGTGGAGGTCGACCTGTCCAGCGGGAAGGTCACCGTCGACGAGGACATGACCCCGAAGCTGGCGGCGAAGATGGCCGCCGCCGAACAGGAACGCGCCGCCAAGTCTCGTCTGGCCACCGCCCAAGACTC
>NZ_LZMK01000064.1:0-523 GCF_001665865.1 Nocardia sp. 852002-20019_SCH5090214
GTCATCACCGAGATCTCGGCGGCCATCTTCTGCGCGTTGACGTAGCCCTCGGCGAATCCGCCCAGCAGTTCCGGGATGCGGCCGCGGGCTTCCTCTCCGGGATCGACGAACACCGGGGAGGTGAGCAGGTCGATGTTGCGGGTGTCTCCGGTGAGGTAGTCGACGACGAAGTCGACGCGGGTGCGGTCGTCTGTGGTGAGGCCGGCCGCATCCAGATCGGTGTCGAGCTGCGCGCGCCGCTGCTCGGCAGACGACAACGCGTAGGTGGGGGCTTCGTCGAGGCTTTCCCCGCGCCACCGCAGCAGTGCCTGCCCGACAACGGGTTTGGCTTCCGGGGCCAGTGGCAGGTCCTCGATGATCCCGATGGCCGCGCTCTGGCGTGCGAACAGCGCCGCCGCCTGCGCGCGGCTCTGGGCTCCGATTGCGTCGAAGTCGGGATCGATGCCGACCTGCATCTGCTCGGTGTCGATGTTCACGCCCCACTGGTGGGCGAAGGCGTCGCACAGTTCGGTCAGTTTCTGGT
>NZ_LZMK01000065.1:0-612 GCF_001665865.1 Nocardia sp. 852002-20019_SCH5090214
TACCTGCTTGCCTACTTCGACGCCACCTTCAGCCAGCCCGGCACCGACATTGCTCAAACGCTCGCCAGGCTCGCTCAGCCGGAGATGCTTCCTCACCCGTGAAGCACCCGCCGGTTACTCGCCGCCGAATGCGGCGCTGGTGGTGGCGTCGAAGTAGGCAAGCAGGTATGCCCGTTGCAGGTCGATCGAACGGGCCGTGTCGATTGTGCCGACTGCTTCGGCCTTCTTGGCGGGCTCGAGCAGGCCGGCCGTGGTCAGTTGCGGCAGGATGATCTGCTGGTCGCACAGCGACATGTGCTGGGTTCCTGCGATGCGCAGGGGGATCTTCACCCCAGTGTTGGTTGCCCAGCGCGGTTCCCAGCCCGGATTGCCGAACCAGGGCGAGGTGTCGCTGGCCAGCATCAGCAGCGGCCGGTCGAGACCGTCCGCGGCGACAGAGCCCAGGATCGGGCCGTCCAGATCGACGCCGGCACGGACACGGTGGTCGTCGTGCATCGTTTGCACGGTTGTCGACCCGCCTAGCGAGTGACCGAACATTCCGACTTTCGACAGGTCGAGGTCCTCGGCGAGGTGCGGTGGGAGTCCAGCGCGTCCCGGCTGTTCGGTGGCAGC
>NZ_LZMK01000066.1:0-579 GCF_001665865.1 Nocardia sp. 852002-20019_SCH5090214
GGCGAGTTTCTGGGCGACGAGTCGACCATCGCGTTCGACGAAGAAGCTCAGCATCTGTGTTCGGTCCCCTCCGAAATCCGTTGACACTCAGAAGTGAAACACGTTACAGCCGCAGCTGCGGAGCGTGGTGCTGGCAGTGCCTGCGCATCTGGGGTACACCCCAACACCACAGTCGTGACCGGGGACGAACAGCGTCAAAATAGGGTGAGAATTCGCCTTTCTTGACACTTGTCGGCTGGGTTCTTAGAGTTCAACCTGACAATTTCGGTCTCTGGAGGGGTGAATCATGCGGGTCGGCTATATCCGGGTCAGCACGGTCGATCAGAACACCGTGCGCCAGCTCGACGGGATCGATGTCGAACGCACCTTCACCGACAAGGCCTCCGGGAAGGACTCGGCGCGGCCGAAGCTCGCCGAGATGCTCGCGTTCGTGCGTGACGGCGACACGGTGATCGTTCACTCGATGGACCGCCTGGCCCGAAACCTCGACGACCTCCGCTCGATCGTGCGCACCCTCACCGGCAAGGGCGTGCGGGTCGAATTCGTCAAGGAGAGCCTGACTTTCACCGGCGCGTCCTC
>NZ_LZMK01000067.1:0-604 GCF_001665865.1 Nocardia sp. 852002-20019_SCH5090214
AGGTGTACGTGCCGGCGACGCGGCTGCGACACGTCACGAGATACGCGACGACCTGGGTGTCGTCGTTGGGGCTGCGGTGGACGCTGGCGACCGTGCCGATGTTTTTCCTCGCGTCCTGGTCGCCGGGCTCGGCCGGGCCGCCGTCGATGTCGCTCCACCACTCGATGCGATCACCGACCGCGAACACCTCGCCCATACCCGCGACTATCCCACCCCAGCCTCGCCGCGGGCGCGGGTGACAAGCTCGACCGATGCCCGTCGCGCCGCGCACCCGGATCCGGTTGAAGTCACGCGCCGGCCTCTCCGGCGGCGACCGGATCGGCTATGTCGCCCCCGCCGGGCACGCCGCGGTGGTGCGCACCGACTTCGACCACGCCTCCGGCGAACTCGTTCAGGTGTGGTCGAAAACCCCGCCGACCGGTGGGACGAACTGGGTGGTGGTGTGGTGGCCAGGAAACCGCTGGACGTGGGAGCAGGAATCGGATCTCGAATTCGTCGACACCAACCCAAATCCCACATAACCCCCACCTCCATACTCACAAATCCACTCAAATCATCACCCCCACAAACCCACTCACCCATTACCCTCACCACCACACTCCGA
>NZ_LZMK01000068.1:0-14286 GCF_001665865.1 Nocardia sp. 852002-20019_SCH5090214
GACAGTCCACAGTTGCCCGAAGTAGTCCACCCCACCGTCATCGAGAAGGTCAGGGGTTCGATTCCCCTTAGCTCCACTTCGATCGCAGGTCAGGGCGGGTTTCCTCCGCCCGAAGACCTACCTCGTTGGTCGGGTCTTCCAACAAAGTCCCAACTAATTCACTATGCGTGGTGCGTCAGAACTGTCCGCTGACAGCTCGATCCAGCGCATCGGCAGCTGCCCGGTGGACTCGGCCTCCGGCCATGTAGTGGCGTTGAGTCATGGCCGGGTCGACGTGCATCAAAACGTCGGCGGTGACTCGTGCCGACAGACCCGCGTCGTCGAGGATCGCGGCGACCGCGCCGCGAAAGCTGTGGGCGGTGACGTCCTCCGGGATGCCCAGGGCATCGCGGACCCGCTGCCACTCGTGGCCGACATTCTGCGGATCACGCAACGTCCACACCCGTCGACGGGAAGACCAAATTTAAGACCGTCCCATTCGGATCCGGTGGTGACGCGAGCAGGCGTGCTGCCAGTGCGACCTTGCGGCCGCGCAACATCTCCACCGCGAACTCCGGCAAGGCGATCACTCCGCGGCCGTTCTTCGGATCATCGTCCTTGTCCACTCGCACCACCCCTTGGCCCCTTCACGCGGACAACCTTGCCGCCGACACGCAGCGTGCAGCCGCCGTCGAGATCGATATCCGACCAGAGCAGACCCAAAGTTTGGCTCCAGCGCAGGCCGCGAGCAGGATTACCCAGTCGGCCAGGTCGGTGCTCGCGCAGTAGTCCGCCACCGTCGGCGCTTGTGTAGGAGCGCACCGGAGTCCCGCGATTTCGTTCCGCGCGAGACAGCTTGCGCGGGCACGGCAGCCGCGAGGTACGCACCGCCGAGAGCATGAACCGCAGCACCTCGATCGCGATGTCGCGGGCACCACCAGTGCGGCCTTTGGCTTCGACATTCTTCGCCAGCTGCGATTCTCGGACAGGGCTGGCACTCGACGCGTCCTTGCGGACGACGCAACGAAACACCCCGACAGCACATTACGACCGGTCCGCATCGATGACGCTCTTCGAGATCCCCCATCCATCAACTATGACGCTCTGCGGCACAACAGTTTTCGGCAATCCGACAACGTTCCGGCATCGACAACCACACGACTGCCACCTCATCTTCGAAGGCTCCGAAACCGACCTCGTGCTCCAGGATCCCGACCGTAGGGTTCCCCAGTCCGCGCAGTGCCGGTTCGAGTCCGGTCTACCTGAACCGTGAAGGTGCAGGTAGACCGGGTTTTTGAAACATACGAACTCTGACGCACCGGCGATCAGTGCGCTATCGACCTGCGCCCGAACAGTCTTCCCCTACCGTGCCGGTGGGGCGGGGTCCGGCTTCCGGTGTCGTGTTCGGCGACCTCGGAAGGTTCGGATGTGACGCTGGTGGTGCCGGTGTGACTGTAGTAGACCGGGGTCTCCCGTCGGGCCGACTCGAGTTCGTGGCGGGCGGCGCGTCCACGGCGGGCAGTGCGGCGGGTGCCGGCGAGTAGCAGGGCCAATCCGGCGACCGCGATGGCGCCGAGAACCATGCCGTAAAGGAACAGCACCCCGGTCGATCCGGTGACGTGATAGCCGAACACCGCGAAGTTGTCGGTCAGGAGGTGGCTGTTGCCGCTGTTGGCGAATACTCCTATGACGCCGATGATTACGGCGGCGACCAGGATGACGAGTCCGATGATGACGATCACGGCAATTCCTCGGTTCGGTTTACTTCCCCGCTGGTTGGGCGCGGTTGCTCGAGCCGGTCTCGCCAGCTGGGGTGAGTGCGGATATGCCGCGAGCCACCGGCGTTTTCGCGCAGGTCGCGGTCGGCCGCCGAATCGTGGTGACGGAGGCCGGGACGGGCTCCCCGGGCATAGGGGTAGACACCGGATCGGCGATCGACCAGGGCCATCGCGACCGCTCCGATCGCCATGCCGGCGAGCAAGGTAACGATGATCATGCGCGTATGCCGCGCTGGTTCCGGACGTCGCGGCGAATCTCGTCGAGTTCATGCCCGCGCGCCGCGATATCGACTGCAATCGGATGAACAGGGGGCGCGGAGTCGGTAGGTGCCATCGTTCACAACCTCGGTTCTCATCCGGCCGAGGGTGGCCGGACAACTCCAGCGTAGGCCACTCCTACAACGTATGTCTACAGCGTTGACGAACAGCGTAGGCACACGTACACCCCGCGCCCGATGAAGGACGCGAAACGGTCGCCGACCTCATGGCGATGACCGTCGGAAACGGGGCCAGGGAAACGGCTGTCCGCGAGCAGCGGGAGGAAGACGCTGCCGCCGACGAATGAGAAGCCGCGGCGTGGGCCGAAAACCCGCACCCAGCGAATGTCACACCGCACCGACCGTCTCCGCGAGACAGAGATCTGAACCGTCAAGGAGCCGGCATACCAGTGATGACGGTGGCGCCCGCGGTGTTGGCTACATGAACGGCCACCAGTCGGCGTCGCGGTGAATGTCGCGTTGCTGGCGTGAGGCGTTTGCCGATCAGCAGGCGGCGAGGTCACGAATCCGGGTGTTGGTTTCCTGCGAACGCCACGTCAGGACTTTGAACGCTTGCCCGGCGTCGATGCGGTACATGCGCATGAGCACCCCTTTTGCCTGCTCGATCACGGCGCGGTGTTCGATGATGTCGGGCAGGGCGGCCGGCAGGGTTTCACGTTCGCTTTCGGCGAGGGTCTCGGCCGGATCGATGTGGAAACCCGTGGTCCCGACCACGGCGCCTGCGTCGTCGTGGATGCGGTCGGCGACCATCATCACCGAGTGCTCGACCCCGGCGGTGTCGAGGAATCGGTGCCGGCTGGAAAACGATTCACCCGTATCGACCACATGAGTGATGCGGGCGGCGACATCGTCGCGGTCGTCGGCATGTTTGTGCGACAGCAGTAGATCGGTATGGGGGCAGAGATATCGCAGTCACCGCGGGCGAGGCGGACTGGCCCACCGTGCCCGAGGCGCGCGACGCCCTTGAACGCCCCTGTCCGCGCGCCGAAGGCGCGCGGACAGGGGTTGAGATCCTTTCGGTGAGTCGGCTCAGGCGGCCGTGATGGTGTTGGTGTCGAGGGTGACCGCGCCGTTGAGGGCCAGGACGCTCCCGTTCACGGTGGTGCCGGTTGTCACCGTGTCCGAGGTGAAGGTCAAGATGTTGCCGGCGAAGTTGGTGTTGGCACCCAGCGTGGCCGAGCTACCGACTTGCCAGAACACATTGTGCGCGGTGGCTCCGTTGATGAGGCTCACCACACTGTTCGCGCCCGTGATCAGCGTCGACCCGGCCTGGAAGATGAACACCGCATTCGGATTGCCTTGCCCGTCCAGGGTGACGGTGCCGTTGAGACCGATCCCGCCGGTTGCCTTGTACACCCCGGAGGTCAGGGTTTGACCCGCGAGATCAGCGGTCACGAAAGCGGTGGGCGTGCGGCCCGCCGCATCGAGGTAGGCGGCCTGCAAATCGGTGTGTGCCTGCGCCGCGACCGCGTCCCCGGCATGGATCGCTCCGCCGGTCACCGTTCCCGGCGGGAACCCGGTCACTGCGGTGCCCGGACTGACACCCAGGTTCCCGGTGATGGCCGTGGCTCCGGCGTTGGTGACTGTCGAGGCACCCAGCACCGCGAACGTCGATGCCGTACCCAGATTGACCGGCGCCAGACCCGACACGTAGGTGTAGGTGACTCCGTTGCTGGTCCCGCCAGGGGTGGTGACGGTGACCTGCACTGTCCCCGCCGAATGGGCCGGGGTCAGAACGGTGATCTGAGTGTCGGAGTTGACAGTGAACAGAGTCGCCGGTGTCCCACCGAAACTCACCGCGGTGGCTCCGGTCAGGCCCGTGCCGGTGAGCACGACCACCGTCCCCCCACTCGGCGGACCCGAGCTCGGAGTAACGCTGGTAAGCGTCGGCACCGCGATATAGGTGAACGAGACTCCGTTGCTCGTACCGCCAGGGGTGGTGACGGTGACCTGCACTGTCCCCGCCGAATGGGCCGGGGTCAGAACCGTGATCTGAGTGTCGGAATTGACAGTGAACAGAGTCGCCGGCGTCCCACCGAAACTCACCGCGGTGGCTCCGGTCAAGCCCGTGCCGGTGAGCACAACCACCGTCCCCCCACTCGGCGGACCCGAGCTCGGAGTAACGCTGGTAAGCGTCGGCACCGCGATATAGGTGAACGAGACTCCGTTGCTCGTACCGCCAGGGGTGGTGACGGTGACCTGCACTGTCCCCGCCGTATGGGCCGGGGCCACCGCGGTGATCTGGGTGTCGGAGTTGACCGTGAACGAGGTTGCCGGTGTCCCACCGAAATTCACCGCGGTGGCTCCGGTCAGATGCGTCCCGGTGAGCACGACCGTCGTCCCACCGGCCGCCGACCCCGACGCCGGGATGATGCTGGTCAACGTAGGAAGCGCACCGCCATAGGTGTAGGGCAGCGGGTTGCTCGTGCCGTCCAGCAACGCCTGTACGGTGACGTTCACCGTGCCGGTCCCCGGCGGGACGATGGCCGTGATCTGGGTATCGGAGTTGATGGTGAATGTCGTTGCCGTGGTGCCGAACCGAACAGACAGCGGACCGACGTTGGCGAAGCCGGAACCGGTGATGATGACGGAGTTGAGACCCGCCGGAGGACCGAAAGAGGGATTCAGCGAGGTGATAACAGGTGACATTTTCTTGCCTTAATGAGGGAAGCAGTGAAAAGGGTTCTTACGCAGCGACACCGACTCAGCTGGATGACGCCGCTGATACCAGTTACCGCCCAGCGACGGCACCTCGGCAATGCCTCGTTGGTCCGGTTTCAGTCCGGTTTCCGTTCAGCGGGTAGCTGTTCGGAAGCTGGACACCAGCAGTGATCTTTGCTTCCCCGCTTCGGCCGGCGCCGCCGTCCGGCTCGGGCGCCCGGCTTCGTTCGCGAATTCCGATGTCGGTCGGGCGGGGTGGTTCCGATCATGGTCGGCACCATTGACATCGCCTGCGGCGGTGCCGGATTGGCATGTCGTGCTCGCGTGGCGGAAGTCCGCGGTCGGGTGTCCGGATGCCCTGGACACCGATGGGGGTGCCGAACGCGCCAGCTGAGCGCAGCGGGGAAGAAACGTGGTCCATCGCCCCTGTCGGCCCGCTCGGTCATCGGCGCCAGCTGCGAGCGAGGACTCGCCACCGCCAGGGTGTTGACATACACGACCGACCGCAGCCCGGATCGGCGATAGGAATCACGTGCCGGTAAGAGTCGTTTCCTGTGAAATATGAAGCGTCACCGACTGGTAGCTGACGATGGCCGGTGGAGTTTGCCGTGTGAGGAGGGGATCGACAAAGATGATCTGATCGACCGGTCAACGCGTCCCGGTGAGGAGGACCCCGGCGCGGTGTACGGATTGGAAACGGTCAGAAGACGCCGTCGTTGAGGGCGTTGCCCCCGGCCGACCCAAGAACCAGGCGGCGTTGCGCCGCTGGGACGACGAAGCCGGACACAGTGTCGGGCTACCGGAATCGGCGGTCGATGACCTCGCGAGGAAGTTGTTCGGGAGTCGGGTAGGTGATCAGCACGCGAATGCCGTCGGGATCGACGCCGTCGACGAAGGAGATTCCGTGCAGGGTATTGGTGTAAATGCGGGGATCGTGGCCGCGCAGACGTTGTTCGATCTGTCGCAGTTCTTGCTCGCTGCCCGCGGACCAGATGATCTGCTCGACGCCCACGGCATTGATATCGCGTGTGTAGCTCGCCTCGCGCGTACGCAGGTAGAGCTGGAAGCCGTCCGGCGTCAACAGAAGAGCCGCGTCCGGTTCGTGAATCGCGACGTTGCACCGGAACACGTCGCAATAGAAGTCCGCGGAACGCTCGAGGTCGGACACTCGCATCAAGCAGGAGGCGATGCGTGTCGACTTACCCACATCCGTTCCCCTCTTTCGAGAAGTACTGTGCCCAGACCTTCACGCTACGCCGTGTCAGGTTCAGCCGGTGCCCAATTAATTTCGTGGCGTTGACAACCGAGTTGAAGGACATCCAACTGCCCGAGAGCATGAAACGGGCGATGGCCCGCCAGGCCGAAGCCGAGCGGGAGAAGCGCGCGAAAATCATTGCTGCCGAGGGCGAATCGATGGCTGCCGCCGCACTCGGCGACGCTTCGGACACGATGATGGCGCACCCGTTGGCGCTGCAACTGCGCAACCTGCAGACCCTTGTCGACCTCGGCGTGGACAAGAACACCACTGTCGTGTTCCCGGCACCACTGATGAGCGCGATCGGCGAACTCGGCGCCTTCCTCGCCCGCGAATCGGCCGCCTCCGCATCGATGACCACCGCGTCCACCGATCCGGAGTCCGGCCGTCCCGCGCCGACCGGTTCCGCACCGAATTCCGGTGATCCTCGACCAGCCGGGGATCAGACCGCCGTGTAGTCCACCGCGCAGGTCGAACGACTGGCCGAGGATCCGGTCTCGCAGGACTACCGCTCGGCCGTGCTCGACGTCTTCGCACGGTCATCGTGATGATCGCGAGCGCCCGTCTCGGCGGTCACCCGAACCTGTGCTGACCGCCTCTGTGACGCCGGCCGAGCCGGGTTATCGGACGGTGGGGGCACCCATCGCGGCATGGTTGGTAATGGGCCGCCCTGGGGCGTGGTCCTTATCCGTCGCGGATGGTGCCACGGATCGAGTGGGCTCGCCGGTTGCTCTCAGTGCCGAGTCTGTGCCGGTGCGCGAGGGGATGACTCGTAGCACGATGACGGTGCCGTTGGTTCCGTACGCGTACAAGGTGCCGAAGAGCTCGAAAGGATACGGATCGAGTCGTATGACCCGATCGTCGATGCGCAGCCGCCCCTCGGCGGGTGACCAGGCGGTCGGATCGTAGACCACTCGCCATATCGGCCCGGTCCGCAGCTGGAGCGCGGTGATCAGCTCGGGAAGCTCGGTAACGAGGCTGCCCGATAGAGGCCACCACGTGGCCTCGATGTAGCCACCGGGGTCCCCACCGAGAAGGAATCTCGGCGTGCCGGTGGGTGCGCGCGGCGGTGCCGAAGGCGTATGCAGCGGTGACAGCGTCATCGGACGCTCCTGTCCAGGCCCGGGAGAGGCCGGATCCGAATCCGGGAACGGCGCGATCTCTGCTGATCAGCGCGCGTGATGCCGCCGGATAAAACTTAGTTTACGCCCGCAGGTGGCCGCGGACGTGGGTAGACAGTGGACCGGTGCGGGTGGTGATGGCCGGCCGGGCCGGCTCAGGGATGTGGAACGCTACGAGCCCGCTCACGCGGGAGCTGGTCGGCGTCCCAGACCGGTTGCAGCATGTGCCAGTCGGCGGGATGGGCGGCGATCGCCGCTGCGAACCGGTCGGCCAATGCCTGCGTGGTAGGCCGCAGACCGCCGGCGGTGTCGATGGGTGCGCCGACATCGAAGCCCCAGCCGTCGGGGGTGAACCAGCAATGCACCGGTAGCAGCGGGGCACCGGTGTCGATCGCCAGCCGAGCCGGACCGACCGGCATGTGTGCCGGTTCACCGAAGAAGGTGACCGGCGCTCCCGTGCCGGACAGGTCGCGTTCGCCGAGGAGCCCGACCATGCGTCCCTGCCGTAGCCGCGTGGTCAGATGCTGGAAGGGTGGGGTAGCGCCGCCGTTGAGTGGGACGATCTCGAATCCGAGGCGCTCGCGAAACCGGACGAAGCGCCGGTACAGCGACTCCGGTTTCAGCCGCTCGGCGACAGTCGTCGGGGAACCGATCCGCTGAACGAGCCAGACGCCGGCCACCTCCCAGTTGCCGCTGTGCGGTAGCGCCAGCACCGCTCCACGCCCGCGCTCGGCCGCCTCGTGGATATGTTCGAGCCCGGTAGCCGCGGAGTCGATACGCTCGGCCAACCGCGCCGGATCCATCGATGGCAGCCGGAACGCTTCGCACCAGTAGCGCGCGTAGGAGCGCAGGCTCGCGCGCACGAGTTCGTCGGGCACCTGCGCCGGGGTGGTGGCCAGCACCCTGGCCAGGTTGCGCCGCAACTGAATCGGTCCTCCGCCGCGGGCGGCGCGGTCGGCGGCGGCGGCCTCGAACGATCGCATCGCCCACCGTTCCGGCAAGGTCCGCACCAGCTGCCAGCCGGCCGCGTACCCGAGATCCCACGCACGCTCCGTCACGGACATCGGCCACCACCGACCGAGGAAGTCACGATTTCGTCGCCGCAGGCTCCGGGGAAATATGCAGCGGCCGGGGTGTGCCACGCGGTCGCGCCGGCGTCCCGATGGTCTCCGGAACGGAATTCGCTGTGTTCGGGCGGCGGCGGTTTATCGGTACCGCGCGGAGGTCGTCCGGCCCGGGCAATGGTGTCGCGGCGGGCCGGGCTACCGGCGCGCCGGATAGCGGGGGTCAACTCGGCCAGCCGGAAAATGATGATCATGATGTCCCCCAACGCCGGGAGGTGTACTTCCCCAGTGAACGCCGGCTAGTGCGCGCTGTCCAGGCTCGACTCGCCGACGAGCGATTCTGCTTCAGGTATGGGCTCACTGTGATGCCCGAAGGTTCATCGTCGACGAACGAGGCGGCCCGGTTGGGTTCATCGCGGGTAGGCTCGAAGTGTCGGGGGCTTTTCGTACGAGATATCTACAGTCTCGTCGTCGCTCGGCGAATGAACAGGGACCACAATGCGGTCCCGGTCAGGAGCGTCGCGATGACGCTACAACACGAGCCGATCCCGCTGGACCGCTCGGCACGCTTTTCCCTCCGCGGCGGCCCCTCGCCGCGGTCACCGCAAGCGCCCAGGCCCGGGGTGGTGGGCGGGGCCTGGTGGCCCCACACGACCGACCTCGTCGCCGAAATGGCCGGTCTCGAGGCGCTTTTGGGCCGGCGGGCAGGTGGGGTGGAACGAATCATGTACAACATCGACGCCTGGGACCCGGCGCCCAAGCGCGCGGTGCTCGGGAAGCGTTCGGTACGCCTGGACGGTTACCGGCATCTGCCCGCGCACATGCTCTGTGTCCTTGGACTCGACGGCACCCGCCTCGTCCTGCTGGTGATCCCGGCAGGAACCGAGGCCGCGGCAGCCCAGGCGTTACTCACGGCCGCAGCTCGACCGGGCAGCGAGTTCACCGCCGACGAACTCGTGGCCGCCGGTACCAGCCGCAGCCTCGAGAACACCCAGAACCGGGTTGCGTTGTGCCGCTGGGACGACGAAGGCGGACACAATGCGCCCGTGGCCCCGCAAGACCGAGATACGTCTATCGCGGTGGCGGGAGGTTCGAGATGACACAGAACCCGCCGCCGAAGGAGAGCCGCGGCACTGGCGGCCGTGGTGCGGGACGACCCCAGCACACCGGGGGCGGCGGCCAACCATTCGACACGCCGACCCGCACGCCGCGGCTGCTGCTACGCGACCGTGATGAGGAATCCGCGGGCGTGGACGGTGCCTGGTGGCCCAGAACCGACAACCTCACCACCGAACTGCACGACCTGGTCGCCGCTCTGACCACGCGACTGGGCGCCACCACGCGCATCACCTTCGATTGGAATTCGCTGAGCCGGTCCCAGCGCGGAATCGATCCTCCGGACGGGATCGAGGTCACCGGACCGCTCCCAGGACAACCGCCCGGACTGATGTACGTCTTCGGTCCGCACGACAGGCGCCTTCGATTGCTGGTGATCGACCCCGCCACCTTCCCCGCCCACGCCGAAGCACAGTTCCGCAAGACCGTGAACAACGCCGCGGAACAACCACGATGACGAACCACTCCATGCCACTGCCCAACCACCGGTTTTCGTAGCGAACCTCGCCGGACGGAACCGCCCCAGCATCGCAAACGCATATCCCTGTGGCCCGCACCCAGCGGCAGCGACCCCGGCCCGGCAGCACCCGCTCAGATTCAAATTCCGCGCCACCCTGACGATGGCCCGGTCACCCGCTGGTGGGCCGAACTCCGGCTCGGGCGGCACGGACAATGGCCGATTCGCACCGCCGGCGCCGACCAGCCCCGAAATCTGTAGACCCGCGTCACGGCAAAGCCTGACCGGCACCGGCTGTTCGGCGTTTCCGCGCTCGGATGCCCCGGGCCGAGGCGAGGATTGACCTATGGACGACTCCGCCGAAGCCTCCGATCCAGGCGCGATGACGGTTCGAGAGTCGTGGGGATATCGGCTGAAGCGCCGGTTGCTGGGAGCGCCGCTGGTAACCGACGAGTTGGCCGGTCAACGCCTGTCCAAGCCGATAGCGCTCGGTGTGCTGTCACCGGATTGTGTGTCGTCCTCCGCCTACGGCACCGAGGAAATGCTGCTGGAGTTGCTCCCGATCTTCGGTCTACTGTCGTTCACCATCGTGCTGCCGATCACCGGGGTCGTGCTGGTCATCTTGTTGTTGATGACCTTGTCCTATCGCGAGATCGTGCAGGTCTATACCAAGGCCGGCGGTTCGTACGTGGTCGCCCGGGAGAATTTCGGTCCCCGGGTCGCTCAGATCGCGGCGGTCGCGTTGCTGATCGACTATGTCGTGACCGTCGCGGTCCAGGCCGCTGCCGGCACCGTCGCGGTCGTCTCGGCCGTTCCCGCGTTGGGACCCTACAGCGTGGAAATCACAGTCGGCGTCGTCGGGTTGATCGCTTACGGCAATCTGCGCGGTTTGCGAGAAGCCGGGCGCGCCTTCGCTTTCCCGACGTACTTCTTCATCGGAGCCATCACGACGATGATCGTGGTCGGCGTCGTGCGGCCGCTACTCGGCGGCATCACCGTCTACGACCCGGCATCGACTGCCGGGACCGTGCCGGTCCATCAAGTCTCCGGCTTGGCCTTCGGGATGGTGGTGCTGACCTTGCTGCGATCCTTCGCCAACGGCGGATCCTCACTGACGGGCCTTGAAGCAATCTCCAACGGAGTCAGCTCTTTTCGCGAACCCACAGGGCGCAACGCCCGCACGGTCCTGGTCACGATGGCCGCCATCCTCGGGTTCCTCGTCGCCGGGGTGTCATGGCTTGCCCACCTCACCCACGCTGCCCCGCACCTGAGCGGCTACCCCTCCGTGATCTCGCAGGAGGCGCGAGCCGTCTTCGGGCACGGCATAGTCGGCACCGTCCTCTATATCGTTGTCCAGGCAGCGTCCGCGCTGATTCTCTACACCGGTGCCAACACCAGCTTCAACGGA
Source organism: Nocardia sp. 852002-20019_SCH5090214 (assembly GCF_001665865.1). Lineage (NCBI taxonomy): Bacteria > Bacillati > Actinomycetota > Actinomycetes > Mycobacteriales > Nocardiaceae > Nocardia > Nocardia sp. 852002-20019_SCH5090214. Next base: position 11,118 of record NZ_LZMK01000068.1, read on the forward strand.
TTCCCGTTCCTGGCAAGCTTTGTGGCGGGTGATTCGTTCCTGCCGCGCCAGCTGACCAAGCGCGGCCATCGGCTGGGGTTCTCCAACGGCATCATCGTGCTGGCCGTGACCTCGGTGGCGCTGCTGCTGGTCACCGGCGCGAAGGTCAATGCACTGGTGCCGTTCTACGCCATCGGGGTGTTCACCGGATTCACCATGGCCGGCTTCGGCATGGCCAGATATCACCACACCCACCGGGAGCAAGCCTGGCGGCGAAGACTCGCTGTCAACGCTACCGGCGGTGCCATGTCGCTGGTCGTGGTCGCGATCTTCGCGGTCGTGAAATTCACCGAAGGTGCCTGGCTCGTGGTCGTTCTGTTTCCGATCCTTGTCGTAGCTCTCATTCGGCTCAACCGCCGTTACCGGGAGGAGGACGCCGCATTGGCGGTCCTCGCGCCGGTCTTCGGCGCCCAGCCTGCCTACGAGCACCACCATGTACTGCTGTTCGTCGACAACCTCGATCTCGCCACCCTACGAGCACTGCGCTACGCGCGCGGCATGAAGCCGGACACGTTGCGGGCCATACATTTCGTACTCGACAGCACGCACGCGCAGCGGCTGGCGGACAGCTGGAATACCGTCGAGCACGGCGACATAGAACTCGAGCTACACCCGTGTCCCGACCGCCGCGTGCCCCACACCGCGCTGCAACTGACGGCCGCTTCGGCCTCCGATCGTGGTACCGAGGTCACCATCGTGCTCCCCCGCCGCACCTATGGCCCACTCGTCGGACGTTTGCTGCACGACCACACGGCCGACCACATCGCCGCAGTGGTCAGCAGAATCCCCAACGCCGCGGCGACCATTGTCCCGTTCGACGTCGACCTCCCGGCCAAACAGCTGGCCCACGCCCACCACAGCGGCGAAAGCTATCTCGACACCCGACGCCGCACCAAATAACCACCCGCGCAGTGACCTTCACACACGACTCTATCGAAGTCTCCGACACCGGCCGGGACGGACATAGGAGTCGGGTCGATTTCACTGGCCGCCATCACACCGGATGCCGAAACGTGGACGGACTGGCCGAACCGCGACATCCCGATCCAAGATACCGATCCTATGGTCAGCGGTTGCGGCATCTGCCAGTCGGCGGGGTGGGCAGCGATTCCGGCGGCGAACCGGTCGGCGAGGGCCTGAGTGGTCTGCTGTGTTCCGCCGGTGGTGTCGATCGGTGCGTCGACGTGAAATCCCCAGCCGGCCGGAGTGAACCAGCAATGCACCGGCAGCAGCGGTGCGCCGACATCGATCGCCAGGCCGGGCCGGACCGGCGGGCATGCGTGCCTAGGAGCGCATGCTCGCGTGCACGAGGTCGTCCGGCACCTGCGAGGGAGTGGTGGCCAGCACTCTGGACAGGTTGCGCCGTAGCCGAACCGGACCACCGTCTCTGGTCGCACGATCGGCCGCGAGACCGAACAGGCCCAGCGCCCACTGCTGCGGCAGGGTACGCACCCACTGCCAACCGGCCGCGTAGCCGAGATCGAGTGCATGAGCCTTCGAGGTCAACGCTGGTCCTCGGCGCTCCATCGGCGCACGGCCTCCGCTCGTGTGGTGCGATCTCGTCGTTCTCCGGGGCTGATCATCAACAGGTCGTCCACGGTGGAGACGTCGCCGGTGGCGGATGCGGCGTCTATTGCGGCGAAGGCCCGATGGTCGTCGGTATAGGGCGGGATCACCAGCAGGACCAGTCGGCGGTCGCGGGTGCCCAGCATCTCGATCGTGTTGACGGTGCCGGTGCGGTGGCCCTCGAGGCGGACGGCCAGCCCCTCGATGACCAGATCGCTGGGCGCGCTCGCCCACTCACCGAGGCGGTAGGTGATCCGGCGGACTCGGCCGAGCCGGCCTGTCACGGTTGGCAGCAGTGCTGGCAATTCGCTCATGAGATTGTCACTGCGCGGCCACCACGCCCCGTCGACGTAGCCGGTTTTCGCCGAGTCCGGTTTCAGCCGCAGTCGCGGGACTCGGTCGTCGACCGGGTCGGAGCTTTGCCGATGCGTGCGGTCGTTGTCCTGTGTCATAGCGACGGTCCTGCCTTGCTCGGGTATCGGCCGCGTCCCGGTGTCAGGGCCCGGGCGGCGGGCTGAGGTGTCCTGCCACCGCGAGGCGCATGCGTTCGCGTGCGACCTCGGGTGTCGTGTCGGCCGGGATGACGAGCAGTGCCAGTGTGGTGTCGTGCGCTCCGTAGAGGCGCATCACGTCGGGAGGCTGGCCGTCGCGGGCGCCGTGCATGCGGACGTGGTCGCCGGTGTCGACGCGTCGCTGGGCGATGCTGGTCGCGTTCCATTCGAAGCCGACGCGCATCGTGGGCCCGAGGCGTGGGGTGACCGCACTGATCAGGTCGTGTAGCTCGGACGTGAGGTTCGTGGTCCACGGCCACCAGGCGCCGTCGACGTTTCCAGGGGGGGCACTTCGCCCACGTAGCATCAAACGCGGTGTGCGCGTGGGTGTTCGGAAAGGCTGCCGCTCGTCGTGTGCGGGCGTGTCCGATTCGAAGCCGCTGATGATGGGGCGTCGTCCATGCAGGCGAGGCATGATCTACTCCTGCAGCAGGGTGACGGCGTCCACCATCGCGGAGTGGGCGGTACGCCTGTCGGTGGATGGAAGGATCACGCGTAGCACCGTGACGGCGGAATTGGAGCCGACGACGTACATCGTGTTCCGCAACTGGAACCGGTACGGCTCGAGGCTGATCGATTGTTCTGCCGCTGTCACGTGCCGTGGCGGTGGGGTCCAGCTGTCCGGATCGTAGACGATCCGATCGACCGGGCCCAGCCGAGTTGCCAAGGCCGCCAACAGTTCTGGAAGCTCGGTAGCGAGATCGGTAGATCTGGGCCACCACGCGCCATCGATGTAGTCCGAATGGCGGTCTTCCGGCTTCAGCCGCAGTCGCGGTGGATGGTGGGTGGCCGCAGGTTCGTGAAGTCGGTTCGAGGGTTGAGCCGGGGCGTTCGAGGTGTGTTCGGGCAAGGGGTCGAGATAGCGGCGGATTGCCTCTGGGAAGGCCTTGGTCTTGTGCGCGAATGTGTGAGCGATTGCCATGGTGACCGGTCCTCTGCTCGTCGAGATGGAGCGTGGCGGCCGAAATAATCGGCACTCGACCTGTGCCCGATTCCGCATCGACAGCTCAGGA
>NZ_LZMK01000069.1:0-1499 GCF_001665865.1 Nocardia sp. 852002-20019_SCH5090214
CCAGCTTTCGTGCCGGTAGTGATCAACGCGGAGAACATCATCGAGGCGAACACCGCCCGCGCGAACATGAGAAAGCTTTCCTGCGCCTCCCCCGCGACACCACCACGTTTGGCCATCGCCAGCCGAGCGGCGGCGAACAAGATCCCCGCGATCATCAGCAGCACCTGCAAACCGCTGGTGTACCCGCGGATGGCCGCCAAGGCAGGGCCCGGCTCCCCGGTGGACGCCGCTAGCTGCGGAGAGGGTAGGTTGACCCACCACGTCATCACGAATCGGATTCCGGATGTCATGCCGTTGACCAAAGAGTCGACCAGGCTGTCGAATGCGGAGTTCGCGGCGGAGTTGACGGCTTTGCCGCCGAGTTGTTTCAACGCGCACACCGCGCCAGGCCCAGTGGGCAGGTCGCACACGATGTCCGGCAACTGAGCGTGTATCCCAGTGGCGATAGATGTCGTCATGCGGTGGTCCTCCACTGCCCGAAGCCGGCGAGGCTAGAGATGGGATCGCCGGGGTGCCAGAGTGTTTCGATGTCGTCGGGCAGGCGCACTCGCCAGTCGCCGCCGTAGGTCATCGGCAAGGACATGTAGGTGTATCCGTCGCGGGTTCGGGTGGCGATGTCGACGACCGCAAAATCCGGACGGTAGCCCTCGCGGATGCGGATGCCGTCGGGGACGGTGAGATAGCGGGCGGTATCAGGTGTGCGGGTGCGGCTGCGCGTCACCCTGGCGATGAACGCGTCGGTGTCACCGACTAATCGAGCACGAACAACGTTCTGCCACAAACCTTCTGGCGCGGCGAGGGTGCGGGCGAGCGCGTCGCAGGCCGCCAGTGCCGCACCTTGCGGGGTGTCGGCGAATCCTGAGGCGATCCCGTGGTCGATGACGGCAGGGCCGTCACTCCCGGACGCTGGCAACGCGGCACCACCCCACCCGCGTTGCCACGTCATCCGTGCTGGGGCCGCAGTGAGGTAGTCACCCGACGACGGGTTGGAGCGGGTGGACGGGTCTTGGTTAAGGGCACGTCCTTCGTCGCCGACGACGTCGAGACGGTTTCCGAACAGGTCTGTGGTCGGCGGCTGGGCCGGCGACACAGTGGACGAAGGCCGCGCGGCGGTGGTGGGGATCGTTGCGGATAGATCAGCGGATGGGGGTTGAGGTGCGTGGGTACCGCATCCGCTCAGCGGGACGGCCAGAGCTATCGCGAGGCCGAGCCAGCGGTGGCGCCTCTGCGGTGGAGTCGTGGTGGCGGTGTTCATCGGATCGGGAGCAGGATCGTGTCGCTGGGCAGCGCGTTGAGTGCGGTGACCAGTGCGGGGTGGTTCCCGTCGGGGAGCAGAAGTTTCCAGTCGCCGGCCTGCCAGATGACGGTGGCGGTGTTGCAGGTCAGCGAAGTGTCGGGTTGCTGGGTGTAGATCGCGGTGTCGGCCCGGTCCGGGGTGTAACCGGTGATGCGGTAGCCGAGGATGTTCGGGGGCGTGCGGGTGGCCGGTGTGGTGATCG
>NZ_LZMK01000070.1:0-35219 GCF_001665865.1 Nocardia sp. 852002-20019_SCH5090214
CATGCCGGTAGATCACCATCGGGTCCCGGCCCACCACGTCGGCCAAACGGCGCATCGATAACCCCTCGACGCCGTCGCTATCGACAATCGCCAGTGCGGCCGCCAGCACGCCGGCCCGCGTAACCTGGCCGACCCCCCGACCGTTCGCGGCACGACCAGCGTCGGCAATGTCCGCGAAACCGGGGCGGTCCGGTGACGATTCATCCATGGCGCAGCCTCCACTCACTGCCGGGACAACACTGTAGCCATGCAGTGTAGACCTACAGTGTTGACATTACCTCTACATGGGCGTCTACTGGAGAGACCGCATATCTGTCAGCACCGACCACAGCGTCCCGAGCCGTCGATGCGGAATCGGGCACAGGTCGAGTGCCGATTATTTCGGCCGCCACGCTCCATCTCGACGAGCAAAGGACCGGCCACGATGGCAATCGCTCACACATTCGCGCACAAGACCAAGGCCTTCCCGGAAGCGAACCGGCACTATCTCGACCCCTTGCCCGAACCCACCTCGAACGCCCCGGCTCAACCCTCGAACCGACTTCGCGAACGTGCGGCCACCCAGCATCCACCGCCAATGCGGCTGAAGCCGGAAGACCGCCATTCGGACTACATCGACGGCGCGTGGTGGCCCAGGTCTACCGATCTCGCTACCGAGCTTCCAGAACTGTTGGCGGCCTTGACAACTCGGCTGGGCCGGGTCGATCGGATCGTCTACGTTCCGGGCAGCTGGTCCCCACCGCCACGGCAGGTGACAGTGGCAGAACATTCGATCAGCCTCGAGCCGTACCGGTTCCGGTTGCGGAACACGATGTACGTCGTCGGCTCCAATTCCGCCGTCACGGTGCGACGCGTGATCCTTCCATCCACCGACAGCCGTACCGCCCACTCCGCGATGGCGGACGCCTTCACCCTGCAGCAGGAGTAGATCATGGACACCGGGACGCGGCTGATACACCTCTGAGGCAGAACGTCGCTATGACCCGCAAGGAACGCCGCATCCCGCCACCGGCGACCCACCATGGACGAACGGCTGATGATCAGTTCCGGAGAACGACGAGATCGCACCACACGAGCGGAGGCGGAGCGCCGATGGAGCTCCGAGGACCAGCGTTGACCTGGAAGGATCGCGCACTCGATCTCGGCTACGCGGCCGGTTGGCAGTTGGTGCGCGCCCTGCCGCAGCAGTGGGCGCTGGGCCTGTTCGGTCTCGCGGCCGATCGCGCGACCAGAGACGGTGGTCCGGTTCAGCTACGGCGCAACCTGGCCAGAGTGCTGGGCACTACCCCCTCGGAGGTGCCGGACGACCTCGTGCGCGCGAGCATGCGCTCCTACGCACGCTATTGGTGCGAAACCTTCCGGTTGCCCTCGATGGATCCGATGCGCCTGGCCGAGACCGTCGACTCCGCAGCCACCGGACTCGAACATATCCACGAGGCGCTCGCCCGCGGACACGGCGCGGTGCTGGCGTTGCCGCACAGCGGCAACTGGGACGTGGCAGGGATCTGGCTGGTGCAACGGATAGGTTCCCCCACCGTCGTCGCCGAGCGACTGCGGCCGGAATCGCTGTTCCGGCGCTTCGTCCGGTTCCGTGAACGTCTGGGTTTCGAGATCGTCCCGCTCACCGGTGGCACAGCCCCACCGTTCGACCTGCTGGCCACGCGGCTGCGACAGGGACGGACAGTCGGGCTGCTCGGTGAACGCGATTTGACCGGTGCCGGAGTGCCGGTCACCTTCTTCGGCGAGCCGGCGCGCATGCCCGCCGGTCCAGCCCGGCTGGCGATCGACACCGGCGCACCGCTGCTGCCGGTACATTGCTGGTTCACTCCGTCCGGCTGGGGATTTCACGTCGGCGCACCGATCGCCACCACCGGCGGAGCGCAGCAGACCACTCAGGCTCTGGCCGACCGGTTCGCCGCCGGAATCGCCGCCCACCCCGCCGACTGGCACATGCTGCAACCGCTGTGGACCGCCGACCAGCTCATCCGCGCGCAGGCGCGCAGCAATGCGCACCGCTGATCCGCGCCATCGCATCGACACCGACTTTGCACTGGCTACAGGCACTCGCCCGCCACCCCGGCTGAGTGAACGCGCCGAGACTCGCTACCTTCGACCGAGTCGTGGCCTGGACGCGCCTGCGGCGCCGTCTCCGCCGATTCCTTTGCGCCGCTGAAGAAGTCGCGGTACACGCGGAAGGCCATGGCCAGCGCACAGACCGATGTTTCGATGCAGCGTAGGCGACCTCACTTTGTGACTCGGGTGCAGCGCACGCCGGCGGTCACGTGCACATAGAGTCGGGCCTGTGGATCTTCTGGATCGGCTCCGCCTGGATGTGCCTGTCGTGCAGGCCGGTATGGGTGGAGGAATTGCACGCGGGCGCCTCGCTGCCGCGGTTGCGGCGGCTGGAGGGCTCGGGACCATCGGCATGATGCCCCCAGTCGAACTGCGCGCCGCGATCAGCCGGGTGCGTGAAGAGGCTCCCGAGCGGGCTGTGGTGGTGAATCTGCTGATGCCGTTCGCGCGTCGCCATCACGTCCGGGCCTGTCTGGACTCGAGAGTCGACGCGGTCGTGATGGCTTTCGGTGGCGATCGCGCGTTGGTGCGTGAGCTTCACGATGCCGGGATCTTCGTACTGACGATGGTCGGCACCGAGGAGCAAACCCGCGCTGCCGTCGGGTGGGGTGTCGATGCTTTGATCGCCCAGGGCCGAGAGGCAGGGGGCCATCTGGTGGGGACCGTTCCGGCACTCGAATTCCTCCCGCGCGCCGTTGCGATTGCCCACGACAAGCCGGTGTTGCTCGCCGGAGGGATTGCCGCCGCCGTGGACACAGCCGCGGCGTTGTCCGCCGGCGCGGTAGCGGTCGTTGCGGGCACTCGGTTCTTGCTGACCCACGAGTCCGGCGCTCACCCCGAATACCGGCGCCGGGTGCTGGAGGCGCGGACGACTCTGGAGACCACGGTGTTCGGGCTCGGGTGGCCCGCACGCCATCGCGTGGTGCCGAACAACGTGACTGCGCGGTGGTGCGGTCAGGACGGTGCAGCGCGGCGGGTGCCTGCGCTGATCAATGCCTGGAGTGGCCCTTTGGCGCGGGTAACACCGGAGAGGCTGAACGGCGCGATATTACGCCTGCAACGCCCACGGCTGCCGTTGTTCAGTCCCATGGTGCCGACCGAGGATGCGCCGGCAGCGTGCGCGGATCAGGCCGCGTTGTATGCGGGTGACTCCGCGCTCCGCATCACCGAGGTGATTTCGGCGAAACAGGCGGTGGCCGAGTTGGCGGTTTGAACCAGTTCGGCGAGGAGGCCGGCGATTGGGTCCGTCTGGGTGCCGGTTCGCAAAGCGGCCAGGTGAGTTAGGGAGCCCGCCGAGTCGACTGTGCCTGCGCCGACTCGCCGACGCGGGCAGCGGTAGTCGACACACGGAGCTCGGGCGGGCCGGTGTGGACCGTGTCGGCTTCGAGTCCGCGCACCAGATCGACGTCTCCGGCGGGCCGGCCATCGCTGTTTCGGCGTTGATCGCGGGCCTACCCGAATACGCGGTCGACCTCTACTATGCCTGGACCGCCGGCCACGACCCCGCCTACATCCAGTACACCGAACCCGAACACGTCCAACTGCCCGGCACATCCAGCACGAACTGATCCCGCGTTGAACGCAAGTACGACGTGCAACGTGTGCGTACGGGGGTATGCCGAGCACATCGCTGATGAAGGGAGATGAACAGCAATGATGATGAATCAACTCATGGATATGTTCCGCGACTGGTGGAACCGTATGTTCCCGAACATGCCGATGATGATGTGACCCGTAGCGGGGTTATGCGCCCCGCCGGGCAGGGCACGGGACTGGTCCGAATCCGCGCTGCTGCCCTTGAATCTCCCCGGTCGTCGGCAACCGCCGCGATCAGCCTCTCACCCCAACAGGTCCCGGCATCTGCCCGACCGGCCGGGTCGGTGCCCTCCGGGATACGCCCGGCATCGGGGCTCGCCGCAGTGGATACCGAAAACTCTTCGGTGATCACGACCACATTTGCCTTTTTGCGTTCTGCCTCAGTGACAGCTTTCGCCAGGCACGCTCGCCCGTGCCCACATCGGACTGTTTGCGGTCTCCGTCGCCGGGTATGCGTGCGCCACGGCCGACGGCGGCCCCCGGGTAGTGAGACGGAATGGTGATGGACAGCAGCGCCACAGCGAAAACAGCGACCGAATACGTGATCAGGCAGTTGGAACACGCAGGGACCGCGCATCGCGACGATTTCGATGTACCGGCGCTGGTGGCGAACCTGCACTCCCTGGTCGAAGGGTGGGACTTCCGCCAACTGAATCGAGCAATGTTCTGGTCGCTGGCAGCCAGCTACCTGCGGACATAACTGAGCAGAGCTGCGCCCACAGACCTGCAACGACATCGAACACTGTTCCAGCCGGTTCTCGCCTGTCTGCGTCGGTACGTCGAGCGCCCTGCGCCGCGGACCATGATCAGCGTGGCAGCGATCGGCCGCCGAAACCGACGAGCGCGCGCAGTGACATCCCGGCGACGCCGACCGGATTGTGGCGTATCTCGTGCGTTGCAGGGGCGGGGTCAGCGGCACCTACCTGGCCACCGTGCTGCCGGAGCATCGGCCGGCAGTTGTCGGCTCGTAGGCGCTGCCCTGCTGCCGAGCCCACGACGGACCGGTGACGTATGTCCGCGCGGGGAGAACTCCGGTCCGGTCAGCACCGCACCCCGGTAACGGCGAAGCGTTCCACTTCGGCGATGTGGCCGCCGGTGGAGACCGCGAGCGTCAGGGTGCCGGGGCAGGCCGCGGTGAACGGAACCGTTGCCTGCCAGGGGCTGTCGGTGCCGCCGGCGGCGATCCCGGTGACCTCGCCCACCGGTCGCGCGGCGTCGACGCGACGCAGTTGCACGCGCAGACTCTCGTCCACCCCTGTGATACGTCCGCTCGCGACGACCGGCGACCGCACCGTCGAGCCGTACGCCGGGCCGGTGACGGTGAGTGTGCTGTCCTCACTGCCGACCACCTCCCACGGCGCGTCGCCGCCCGCGCCGATGCGGGCCAGGTGCAGGACAGCCGCGACCGCCGGACGACCGCCCGGATTGTCGAAACCAACACTCACCCATGCCTGTTCGCCCCGCACGTCGGTTGTCACCGCCTTGTCGACATTCCGATAACCGAGATACTGCTGGGTGAACATCACCGCAATCGTGGCGGCGTCGAGCCGCCACGGCTGGTGCCCGCCCTCGCGGTAGGCCCGCTGCCACGCCGCCGCATCTTCGACGCCGGCGAACGGCCACAGCGGCTGATAGGCGAACCCGGTCGTCGGCGAACCCGGCGTGCTCTCCGGCGAGGATGATGCGGTCTCGGGAGGAAGACCCGGCACGACCGGCGTAGCCGCGGTCGAACTTCCCGACGCCGCAGCGTCATCCCCGCCGTCACGCGTCAGTGAGAAATACAACGCCACCGCGGCCAGCACGACCGCCACCGCGGCCACCACCATCACAACTGTTAAACGTTGCGACGGCGCCCTATTCGTTGCCATAGCCCTTACCCTCCGATCGATTCACCCCCGGGTGACTCCGCGTAGCGACAGGACTCACCCGCCTCGGCCACACCGAGGCGGCAAACCTCACTGTGCGCCGCCCCGACACACCTCGGAAAGGGCGGATGGGCCACTCGCCGTGAGTCTTTGGGCACGAGGCACCGCGGCCGTCGTCGGCCCGGGACATCGGACCCGCTGCGACGGACATGACGCCTCGCACCGCCCGGCTACCTCATCGGGCGACGCGCGCCACACCGCCAACCAGTAAATGCGCATATATCCGCGCGCGATCCGATTCGCCTCGACGGCAAGGGCGTTGGCGCGCGTGGTTTCCTGCGCTGACTGCTCGGCAGCTACGGCCGCCCGCCGCGCCTCGGTGACAGCTTCAGGGGCGCTGTCCGCCTGGCTGTGCGCGTGGCGCAGCGCCCGCCAGGCGATACCAGGGGACAAGACGGAAGCGACCGCGGAGGCGATTCGCAATGTCGTCGGATGCGCTCACGCCCCAGGCGGCATCCGTTGACGCCCACTCGGTCCGGATGATCATCTGACGCGAAACCACAATTGTCGAGGAGGTTCGAATGCAATTCTGTACACACCTCGGGCACCTCGATCGGCGCGGTGGATGGATCCAGCTAGAAAGCTGTTGGCAGTCAACGGATCTCAGTCGTCGCTCACCTGGCGCGCAGCCAGGTGACGCGGTCGTCACCTGCCGTGCAAATCTCTGCCCCGGTAGTCCTGCGCAGAACGCACCCCCTCGCCCCTGATGGAACAGCGTCGCCCTCAGGTCCCGCGCACATCATCCCGCAGTCACCGGACAGCGTCATCTGCCGACTGCGCCGGTTGTTGATCCACGCGTGGTGTCTGGCCTACGGTCGAGTCGAGAGTCGTTTCCGTGTACCAGCTACCCGTAGGTGGAGCAGATGGGAACTAGCGAGAAAGCGACACCCCACCCGAACGAGTCACCACGTATGTCCCCGGAGGTTGTCGCGAAGTGGCGTTCTGACCTTACCAGCGGCGAGAACGCCATCGATCCAACAACATTCGCCGGAACGATACCTCAGGTGCGTGGAGTGGCACCGCGGATTCGCGTCGGGCGGGACAAATGGTTCAACCTTCTCTGGCTCTTGCCGATCGGCCTCGTCGTGCTGGTGGCTGCCATCGCGATCGCGCAGGGACTGCGGGACCTGAGCTCGGTCCAGCAATTCATCGCCCGCCATCCGGGAACGACCGTCGCTCACCCGGAGCAGACAAGCGGCATGCCGACGTGGTTGCGCTGGCAGCACTTCTTCAATCTCTTCTTGATGATCTTCATCATCCGGTCCGGAATTCAGATCCTGACCGATCATCCGCGTCTGTACTGGACCCGCCACTGCACGCCCGGCAAGGACTGGTTTCGTTTCCAGAATCCGGTACCGGCTGATCCGCTATGGACCGCCAAGCAGGACTCCGTCAGCCTTCCCCAGCAGATAGGGCTCCCCGGCCTCCGTCACTCCATCGGACTGGCGAGGTGGTGGCATCTCGGCATCGACACGCTGTGGCTCCTCAACGGAGCCGTCTTCTACATTTTTCTGTTCACCAGCGGCCAGTGGCGCAAGGTCGTACCGACCAGCTGGGACGTGTTCCCCAACGCGCTGTCGGTGCTGATTCAGTACTTGTCGCTGCGCTGGCCGAGCGAAACGGGCTGGGTTGCCTACAACGGGCTCCAGCAGATCGCCTACTTCCTCACGATCTTCGTCGCCGCCCCCGCCGCGTTGATCACCGGCCTGGGAATGTCGCCCGCGCTGTCGACCCGGTTCCGGTGGATCAGCAGGCCGTTCAGCATCCAACTCGCACGCTCGCTGCATTTCCTCGTGCTGGTTTGGTTCCTGCTGTTCATCGTCGTTCACGTGTCCCTGGTTTTCACCACCGGTGCACTGCGCAACCTCAACCACATCTACGCGGGGCGCGACGACACATCCTGGCTCGGTTTCACCCTGTTCACTCTGTCCATGGTGGTGGCGGTCGTGGGTTGGGTCGCTGCCACGCCACTGACAATCCGGCACCCCCGCCTCGTTCAGCGGATAGGGTACGCACTGATCGGTCCGGCACAACGGCTGTTCGAACATCTCGATTCGAAACCGGGTGAATACACCGAGCGCGACATCTCCCCCTACTTCTGGCACAACGGGCACTATCCCGATACCCCGGAATATCGCGCGCTGTTCGACAGCAGGTTCACCGATTACCGACTGCGGATACACGGCCTGGTGAACAATCCCGTAGAACTGAGTCTCGACCAACTGCGCGCCATGCCGCACCACGAACAGATCACACAGCACTTCTGTATCCAAGGCTGGTCCGGGGTCGCCAAATGGGGTGGTGTGTCGATGCGATCCATCATGGAACTCGCCCAACCACATCCGGACGCAAAATGGGCTGTGTTCTACTCGCTCGCCGAGGGCCCCGAGAAGGGACGCTACTACGACGCGCACCCGATCGAGCAGATGAGCTACCACCTGACGATGCTGGCCTACGACATGAACGACGCGCCGCTCACATACGGGCACGGCGCTCCGCTACGACTACGCAACGAAACTCAGCTCGGATTCAAACAGGTGAAATGGATACAGGGCATCGAATTCGTCGCCGACTTCACCGAAATCGGTGGCGGCCACGGAGGATACAACGAGGACCACGAATTCTTCGGCTACCGCCAGTCCATCTGAGACGTAGCGGTCGGCTGGCGTTACCAGCCGCTGTTGGCCTCGCGCAGGGCGCTGACGTAGTCCCGGCGTTCGCGTGCGGTCTCGTTTTCGCCCACCGGTACCCTGAGCACCCCTCGAACCTCGTCGACTTCGGCGTAGCCCTTGCGCCGCATCCATTCCCGGAGCCCGTTGAGCAGAACGTCGGCGTAGTCGGGTCCGTGGCGCAGCAGCGCGGAGGCGGACTGGACGACGTCGGCCCCGGCCAGCAGGTACTTGATCAGGTCGGTGGCGTCCTCGACGCCGGTGGTGCCGGCGAGCGACCCGCGCACCCGCCCGCGCAGCAGGGCGATCCATGTCAGCGGCACACGCGACTCCGCGCGGGTGGAGAGAGTGACCGCCGGCGCCACACTGAGGGTTTCGGGGTCGATGTCTGGTTGCAGGAACCGGTTGAACAGCACCAGCCCGTCGGCGCCGGCCGTGTCGAGGCGCAGCGCCATCTCGCCGGTTGAACTGAAGTGTGGGCTCAGCTTTACTGCCACCGGCACGGTTACGGCGTCCTTTACCCGGGCGAGGATGTCGAGGTGGCGCTGTTCGACTTCTCTGCCACAGGTGTGTGGATCGCCGGGCAGGTAGTAGATGTTGAGCTCTATCGCGGCCGCCCCGGCGTCCTGCATCGAACGGGCGAAGCCCGCCCAGTTTCCCAGGTTGACGCCGTTGAGGCTGCCGATCACCGGCACCGGGACCGCCGCCGCGGCGCGTTCGAGCAGGCTCAGATAGCGGCGGGGCCCGTGGTTCTCGAGGGCTGCCTCTGGGAAGTAGGACAAGGACTCGGCATAGCTCTGGGAATCGTGCTCGGTCAGTCGCGTGTCGTGCTCCGCTTCGCGGATCAGTTGCTCTTCGAACATCGAATGGAGCACCACCGCACCGACGCCCGCAGCGGCCAGGCGGCGGACTCCGTCGACGGTCTGTGAGAGCGGGGACGCCGCCGCCACCAGCGGATTGGCCAGTGTCAGCCCTAGGTAGCGTGTGGACAGTTCCATCAGCGATCCTTGCGGGCGTCGGCGGTGAAGTGTTGCGGGCCCCGAGATGCCATGTCCTCGTATCGCTTCCAGCGCTGAAGGATCGCCTCCTCGGCCAGCCCGAGGAGGCGGTCGTATTCGGCCGGGTCGGAATTCGCCAACGAGCGGTACCGCAGTTCCTGGTTGCGGTAGTCGCCGAGGGGGATCCTCGGCCGGTGCGAATCGAGCAGGAACGGATTCTCGCCGGCAGCACGCAACATGGGGTTGTAACGGATCAGTGGCCAGTGCCCGCTGGCGACCGCGCGGTACTGCTGGTCCATTCCGTGGCGCATGTCGATGCCGTGGGCGATGCACTGGCTGTAGGCGATCACGATCGACGGTCCGTTGTACGCCTCGGCTTCACGGAACGCCTGCAGCGTCTGTTGCGGGTCGGCCCCCATGGCGACCCTGGCGACGTAGACGCTGCCATAGGCGATCGCTTGCAGCGCGAGATCCTTCATCGGCAACGTCTTGCCGGCGGCGGCGAACTTCGCGACCGCGCCCAGTGGCGTTGCCTTCGACATCTGTCCGCCGGTGTTGGAGTAGACCTCGGTGTCCAGTACCAGCACGTTGACGTTGCGCCCGCTGGCCAAGACATGGTCGAGTCCACCGGAACCGATGTCGTAGGCCCAGCCGTCGCCGCCGACGATCCACACGCTGCGCCGGATCAGGTGGTCGACCACGCTGAGTAGGTCGGCCGTCTCGGCGGGATCGAGCCGAGCGAGCCGAGTCTCGAGTTCGGCCACCCGTTCCCGCTGGGCACGCAGCTCCGATTCACGCAACTGCGACGCGGTCAGGATGTCGTCGACGAGTTCGGCGCCGACCGCCTCCCGCAATCCGGTGAGGCGCAGCCGGGCCAGTTGGACGTGCCCGTCGGTGGCCAGCCGGAAGCCGAACCCGAATTCGGCGTTGTCCTCGAACAGCGAGTTGGACCAGGCAGGGCCGCGTCCGTCCACGTCGGTCGTCCACGGGGTGGTGGGCAGGTTGCCGCCGTAGATCGATGAGCATCCTGTCGCATTGGCGATCATCAGACGGTCGCCGAAAAGTTGGGACAGCAGTTTGAGATACGGCGTCTCCCCGCAACCCGCGCACGCCCCGGGGAACTCGAACAGCGGCTCGAGGAACTGGGCCCCGCGAACGGTGCCGAAATCCACCCGTGCCCGGTCGGCCGTCGGGATGGTTTCGAAGAAGGCGATGTTCTCGCGTTCGGTGGCCACCCGGGGTTCGCGGGGGCCGAGGTTGATCGCCTTGGTGCCAGTGGCGCCCGGAACAACGACGGGGCAGGCTTCGACGCACAGACCGCACCCCGTGCAGTCCTCGGTGTACACCTGTAGGGAGAAGCGGGCTCCCGGGAGACCGACAGCGCCCAGTGGCGCGGAGCCGAACTGCTCGGGGGCGCCTGCCAACCGTGACTCGTCGTAGAACTTCGAGCGGATCACGCTGTGGGGGCAGACGAAACTACAGTTGCCGCACTGGATGCAGGTGTCGGGGTCCCACACTGCGACGAGTTCGGAGACGTTGCGTTTCTCGTAGGCCGTTGTGCCGCTCGGGTAGGTCCCGTCCACCGGCAGTGCGCTGACCGGTAAGGCATCGCCGCGCCCGGCCATCATCTCCGCGGTGACCGTACGGACGAACTCGGGCGCATCCTCGGACACGACAGGCGCCGGCTCTCGCGTGGCGGTGACGAGGTCGGGTACCTCGATCCGGTGCAGCCCTTCCAGCGCTCGGTCCACGGCGGCCAGTTCGCGGCGCAGCACGTCGGCTCCGCGGTTGCCGTAGGTCTTCTCCACCGACTTCTTGATTCGGGCGACTGCCCGCTCGCGCGGCATTGCATCCGAGATGGCGAAGAAGCACGTCTGTAGGACGATATTGATCCGCCCGGCGAGTCCGACCTGTTGGGCGATGCGGCCCGCGTCGACTGCGTACAGCGTTATCTGCTTGGTGAGGATCTGTTCCTGAACCCGGCGAGGCAGCGCGTCCCAGACCTTGTCCGGTTGATGTCTGCAGTTCAGCAGCAGGGTCGCTCCCGGGGCGGCAGGGCCCAGTACATCGACCTTGTCCAGAAATCGGAACTGATGGCAGCCGATGAGGTTCGCTCGCGCTACCAGGTAGGGCGCCCGGATGGGCTGCGATCCGAAGCGTAGGTGTGAGACTGTCTGCGAACCCGATTTCTTCGAGTCGTAGACGAAGTAGCCCTGCACGTGCAGGTGCTCCTCAGCGCCGAGGATCTTGATCGTGTTCTTGTTGGCTCCGACGGTGCCGTCGGAACCGAGGCCGTAGAAGATCGCGCGCACGGTGTCGGGGGGCTCGATGTCGAAGGACGGGTCGTAGGCGACGCTGGTGTCCGACACGTCGTCGTCGATGCCGATGGTGAAGCGGCGGCGGGGCCGCTCACGGGCGAGTTCGTCGAACACGCCGGCGACCATGGCGGGGGTGAACTCCTTCGACGACAGGCCGTAGCGTCCGCCGGACACCCTCGGCATGACGGCCCGCTCACCGTCGGTGTGTGCCTCGGCGAGTGCGGCGACGACGTCGAGATACAGCGGCTCGCCGATCGATCCAGGTTCCTTGGTGCGATCCAGCACGCCGATCGTGCGCACCGTCGCCGGCAGCGCATCGAGGAATGCCCTGCCGGGAAACGGCCGGTACAGCCGTACCTGCACCGTGCCGACCCGCTCGCCGCGCTCGGTGAGAGCGGCAACGGTTTCGGCTGCGGTCTGCGCGCCGGAGCCCATCAGCACCAGTACCCGTTCCGCCTCCGGATGGCCGACGTACTCGACGATGCTCATCTTTCTGCCCGTGCGCGCGCCGAGGCGGTCCATGAGGTCTTCGACCACCGCGGGGACACGGGCGTAGAACGGGTTGACCGTCTCGCGTGCCTGGAAGTACACGTCCGGGTTCTGTGCGGTGCCGCGTATGAACGGGCGTTCCGGGGACAGCCCCCGTCCGCGATGCGCCCGGACCAGCTCCTCGGGCACCAGCGCTCGCAGGTCGTCGTCGGACAGTGTCTCGATCGTGTTGAGTTCGTGGGAGGTCCGGAACCCGTCGAAGAAGTGGACGAACGGCACCCGTGTCCGAAGAGTGGCACCCTGCGCGATCAGCGCCAAATCCTGCGCCTCCTGCACCGAGGCCGACGCGAGTAACGCGAACCCGGTTTGGCGTACGGCCATCACGTCCGAGTGGTCGCCGAAGATCGACAAGCCCTGCGTGGCCAAGGATCGCGCCGCGACGTGCATCACCGCCGACGTCAGCTCGCCCGCGATCTTGTACATGTTCGGGACCATCAACAGCAAGCCCTGCGACGCCGTGAAGGTAGTGGCCAGCGCACCGCTCTGCAGAGCGCCGTGCAGCGCGCCGGCGGCACCGCCCTCGCTCTGCATCTCCACCACGGTCGGCACGGTGCCCCACAGGTTCGGGCGATGCTGACTGGACCATTCGTCGGCCAGCTCGGCCATCGGCGACGACGGGGTGATCGGGTAGATACAGCACACCTCGTTGAGCCGGTAGGCAACCGAGACGGCGGCCTCGTTACCGTCCACTGTCGCGCGCGTCATGTCGGCTCCGGAAACATGTCGATGGCGTGGACCGGGCACTGCTCGAAGCACTCTGCACAGCCGGTGCACTTGTCGTAGTCGTACTGGTAGCCGTGGCCCGCTCCCAGTTTGATGATCGCATCCTCCGGGCAAGCTCCGAGACAGCCGTCGCATTCGAAGCAGTTGCCGCACGACAGGCACCGGCCGGCCTCGAAGGTCGCTTCTCGGGCCGACAGGCCCGCTACGACCTCCTCGAACCCGGCGGTGCGCTGTGCCGGAGCAAGTTCGGGCTGCCGGCGCCGGTCGGCGTCGGCGAAGTACCACAGGTGTAGCTGGTCGAATGTCGCCATCGGATGTTTGGGAGGAGGTTGCGCTCCCGAGACGCCACGCAGCCAGGCGTCGATGTGGTGAGCCGCCTTCTTCCCGTGCCCCACCCCGACGGTCACGGTGCGCTCGCTGGGCACCATGTCGCCGCCGGCGAACACGCCGGGGCAGCCGGTCATCAGCGAATCGCTGACGCGTACGCTGCCGTCGCGCTCGAACTCTACGCCCGGCAGCGTGCGCATGAACGCCGACTCGGTCTCCTGGCCCAGCGCCATGATCAGAGTGTCCGCGGCAAGGGTCTCGAATCTACCGGTCGGCCGCGGACGGCCCGCTTCGTCGAGTTCCATGATCTCCACCTGCAGTTCGGGGCCGTCGAAGGCGGTGATCGTGCGCAGCCAGTTGATGCGCACGCCCTCGCGTTCGGCGTCCTCGGCTTCCTCCTGGTGGGCGGGCATCCGCTCGCGGGTTCGGCGATAGACGATGACGGTGTCCTCAGCGCCGAGGCGGCGGGCCACGCGGGCCGCGTCCATCGCGGTGTTGCCGCCGCCGTAGACGGCAACGTGACGCCCGACCGAAGGCGTGTCGCCGGAAGCGACGCTGCGCAGGAACGACACCGCGTCGACCATCGTGCCGGCGTCGCGGACCGGGATGTCGACCCGTTTGGCCAGATGGGCGCCGATCGCGACGAACACCGCGTCGAAACGGCCCTCCTCCCGTTCAGCGGCGAGGTCCTCGACCCGATGGTTGCAGGTCAGCTGCACTCCGAGTGCCGCAATTCGGCTCACCTCGGCCGCGAGTACGTCGCGAGGTAGCCGGTAGTTCGGGATGCCGTAGCGCATCATTCCGCCGGGTTCGGTTCCGGCGTCGCGGATCTCGACGTCGTGACCGAGGCGAGCCAGGTGGTACGCGGCCGATAGCCCGCTCGGCCCTGCGCCGATCACGAGCACACGTTTGCCGCTCCGGGAGGGCGGCGGCGCGAACGTCCAACCCTGCTCCCGCGCGAGGTCCCCGAGGAACCGCTCCACCGCGTGGATCGATACCGCACTGTCGAGATTTGCGCGGTTGCAGACCGATTCACACGGGTGATAGCAGACCCGGCCATGGATGGCGGCAAACGGATTGTCGGCGACAAGCTGCCGCCAGGCCTGTTCGTTCCGGCCTGCCTTCGCGTCCGCCAGCCACGCCTGGATGTTCTCCCCGGCCGGGCACCGGGCATTGCACGGAGGCAACAGATCCACATAGACCGGACGGCGCTGGCGTACCGGCCCGGCGCGAGGGCCACCATGCGATAGATCCGGCAGAGGTGTGAGCTCCTCCCGCGGCCGCACCAACTTCTGGTCGGCCCTCCTGCCACTACTTTTGTCGGCAGACATGATTCCACGATAAGCCCGCCGGGCGTGGCGCAGCCGACTTCCAGCGATGGAAACGCGGAGGCGGATACCGAGTCGATCGCTCGATGCGAGCTGGGCCACGGCAGCTTCGGCGGTGCGGCCGATACCGATGATCGTCACCTTCTTCAATGGGGACTCGAACTCATCGAGGCGTTCGAGGACCAGACGACGGCGCGGCTCATGCCGGATGTCTCTAAACCTTGGATTCGAGACAGGTCACGACTTGTGTGCTCGATCCGCGGAGACGCAGCGGCGAAACCCCACCGAGACTTGGCATCTGCGATCGCAGCCGCCACACCGGCGGGCGAGGCTGCACGGACTCACCTCTGCGTGGGGTTACCGCATGTTCGCTCTGGCTGTCGTGCTGACCCTGGCGTGGACGGTGCTGGGCGTCGTCGCGGTCGTGGCGCTGGTCCACCGAGGAGTCACCGGTCACCGCGTGCCTGCTCCAGCGAGGCGGCGAGCGCGGCCCGGATATCTCCGCGGATTCCGGCCGGTACTCGCCTACGAACAGCCGAGGCTCACCGCACGCTACGGCGCGCAACACGAGCGCTACCGCACCGCCGTCCCTGCCTGGCTGCCCCGACTACACCCCTGGCGCCAACCCGCTGATCAGAAGGTCTCGAAGCAGGCCACCGGGATCGAGCGGGTGTCCTAGCAGGCATCACCGGTAGTATTGTTCCGTTATTCAACGGGATTCGCTTCTGTAGTGGACCGGGTTTCGCCACGGCTCTGACGATGCTCGCCGTCGCGCCTTCCGGACTCGCCCGAACGCCATACCACTTCGGATCGATGGCCGATCTGCAGGACCGCCCGCATCACCGCATCGTCACTGCTCGCCGCGATCACCATCGGCACCGCACTCGTCACGACAACCGCTGCGGCACACGCCGATCCACGCCCCGACCCATGGGTCCAGGGCGAGATCGATGCAACAACCGGAGACGCACCCGGATTCCTCAACTCCATCAACGCATCCGACGTCGATCGAGCCGATATCAACGACCGTGCCCAGCGAGGTGGCAGCTACCAGCGAAATCCCTTGACACGAAAGGCCGACATGTCCGACACCTCGACACCACTGCCAGGTGTCCCGTTCTCATGGCCCTTGGAACAATCGAGCGCAGGGCAACCGTGGCAGTTGCGGATTGTCGTAGCCGATCCGGATCAGTTCGATTGCGTACCAGGGCCTCCGACGCCAGTCGCTGATCAGATTGGCTACCGCCACAGAAGAGGCAATGTAATCGAAGGCCATGTCGCCCAGCCAGATACGGAGATGCATGTCCTCTGAATTGAATGACCAAGGTTCAGACATCTTTTCCTGCGACAAATCGGTTTTGTTGGGGCCCGGTCATCAGCACGTGCGATGTACGCTGCGGGAACGATGCATTTTATGTACCTATTCGCTTTACCCTTGGCGATATCTTCCGCGTCAGAGTAGACATTGACCGTTACTTGCTCGTTACAGTCGGTATCGGAGAGGTTACTGTCAGCGGATTCACCGGCTCCGAGCGCCTTGTGCGAGGTCGCATGAAATGGCAGTGGCTCGAACTGGGGGAACCGTAGAAGGTGTCCGTGGTAGGCCGCACGAAATTGTCCGGCTCGGCCTCAACTACGACAACATGG
Source organism: Nocardia sp. 852002-20019_SCH5090214 (assembly GCF_001665865.1). NCBI lineage: Bacteria > Bacillati > Actinomycetota > Actinomycetes > Mycobacteriales > Nocardiaceae > Nocardia > Nocardia sp. 852002-20019_SCH5090214. The sequence continues at coordinate 16,154 of NZ_LZMK01000070.1, forward strand.
CCCCGGGACTGTCGCAGTTCATCCACGACGCGATCCTGGCCGACTGCCACCGCGGCACTCGATCCGCTGCCCGATGATCCCGAGGCAGTTATCGTCGCGGAGGCAAAGCACGGCCGACCTGAGGAGACAGCATTGAACACGACCGTGACCGACGAACAGATTCAAGCGCTGGCCGCGACCGCGAAACCCTACAGCCTGTCCGTGCTGCACTGGGGACCGAACCGAAACATGGACGGCGCGAACGCAATCGAACTAGAACACCAGCGCCGCATGGTCTCGCTTCGATCCGATGGCGTGATCGCCGTCCTGTGCCCGGTCGCCTCCGACACCATCGCAGGCGTCGCGATCATGACCGTCCCTGCCGGAGAGGCCACCGCGATCCTCGCCGAGGACCCGTGCGTGCAAGCCGGAATGATGCACTACGAGGTACACCCGTGCCACGGGTTCCCCGGCGACACTCTTCCCGCTTGAACGATCGGTTCGCCGCCGCCTGCACTTCTGCGTCGACGTGGCCGCCATGTACACGCGGACACCTGCGCCACTGGGTAGCGACCTGCGCGTGACTCCCTGCATTCGCCACATGGTGAGGCTTTTCTCGTCCACGCAGATGCGTCGTGCGGCGACCGGCCTGGCCTGCTCCGCAAAGCGCGACAAGGCGAGCCGGAGACATAGTATGTGTGTTTCGGGCGACCCGGCCCTCGGTACGACGTAGATCCAGAAAGGGCGGGCCGAGTATGCCGCGCAGCAATACCCCACTCGAGGCGGCGCCTTGGGGGTCGCGGCTGCTGGGACGCGAGGACGAAGCCGCGGGAACTCGGCGGCTGCGCGTGCAATTGCTGTTGACGGTGCCGATCGTGCTGGCCAACCTGGCCGGTGTATTCGTCTCGATCACGTTGATCGGTTTCGTCCTCCCCGGACCTTCCGTCTTCGCTGAGAAGATCGTCTTGGTCGATGCCGTCGCCGCCCCGGTATATGCCGTGGTCGCCGTGTTGATCGGCGTCTGGTGGGGCACTGTGCGCGGTTTGGGCGCGCTGGGCTGGGCCCTCGACCCGGATGTGGTGCCCACCGAACGGCAACAGGCCGCCGCCGCAGCAGTGCCGCGGCGACTGGTGCGGATCCAGGCGGTGCTGTGGTTCGGCGGTGTGGCTGTGCTCACGCTGCTCGCCGGACTCGCCGACCCCGGGCTGATCGCCAAGGTCGCGTTCGGGATCACCTTCAGCGCGGTTGTGGTGTGCGCGAGTACCTATCTGATCATCGAATTCGCGTTGCGACCGGTGACCTCGCGAGTGCTCTCGGCACGGAAGTCGCGTTCCCGCCGCGGAATCGGCGTCGTCGGGCGATCGTTGTTGATGTGGATGGTCGGTTCGGGTCTCCCGGTGGCGGGCCTGATGGTGCTCGCGGTGCTCGCTTTGTGCAGCGACGATGTGAGCACGGCCCGGTTGGCAGTGTGCGTGCTTTCGCTGGGCGGTGCGACCCTGCTGATCGGCTTGCTGCTGATGACACAGACGCTGGCCGCGACCGTCGCCCCGATCAGTGGTGTGCGCCGAGCGATGCGCGAGGTGGAGAAGGGCGAGTTCGATCTGGAACTCGCGGTCTACGACGGCACCGAACTGGGCGAACTGCAGAGCGGTTTCAACAATATGGTCGGCGGTTTGCGCGAACGCGAGCAGATCCGGGACCTGTTCGGCAGGCACGTAGGGCGCGAGGTCGCCAACGCCGCGCTGACAGGCACGGCCGCGCTCGGCGGCGTCGAAGTCGAGGCGGCCGCACTGTTCATCGATATCGTCGGATCCACGACCATGGCCGCGTCCCTGCCCGCACCCGAGATGGTCGCGATTCTCAATCGCTTCTTCAGTGTGGTGGTGGACGAGGTGGAGCGCCACGGCGGCTTGCTCAACAAGTTCGAAGGAGACGCGGCGCTGGCCGTATTCGGCACGCCTGCAACGCTTCCCGACGCAGCGGGCGCCGCATTGGCGTGCGGCCGCGCGATCCACGCCAGACTCGATACCGACGCCGCGGATTTCGTCGCTGCGATCGGAATCGCCGAGGGCCGTGTTGTCGCAGGCAATGTCGGCGCTCGGCAGCGCTACGAATTCACGGTGATCGGCGACGCTGTCAACGAAGCCGCCCGCCTCTGTGAACTGGCAAAACGCGACTCCCTGCTCCTCACCTCGGATAAGACGGTTGCCGCGTCCGCCCCCACCGAAGCCGAACACTGGCAACTCGGCGAATCGGTGACCCTGAGAGGCCGGCTCACCCCGACCCGCCTGGCCCGCCCTATTCAGCGACCAGCACCGGCACCCCCGGGCAAGTGACCACCGCGCCGGCGGTGGCACCACAACGAGTCCAGCCGACGACGACGGCCGCGCCGCCGCACCCGTGCTACCCGTTCCAGCCCTGCTGATCCGAAAGCGCCTCGGCCCGTTCGCATGTGGCGATCATTCGACAAAACGCTTCGTTGACAATCTGGTAGCTGTCAGTGTTGCCCGGCGCCAACCACATTCACACACGAGTCGACTGGCAGTCATCGCTCGGGATCGGGCGTCAGCTCCTTTCCCGGGTACGCCCTTGTCGAACAGCCAGCGTTCGATGCCATCAAGTCGAGCCGTCCCGGTCTCCTGCCCCACCACTCGAGCAGGTCGTCAATAACACCGGCCCAAGACTGGCTCTATTTATACATCCAAAGTTTGTATAAACTAAGGTGCGGTGGCGCACCCCGCCGGATCACTCGGCGCACCTCGTCGGCAGCGGATCCGGTTCCCGTCACCTCGGCGTCTCGCTCAGCGCCGCGGCAACGATGCACCGACAGGTGCGATCGTTCGACGGCCGGGGTACGTCACCACCATGCCCGTCGAGGATGTCGACCGAGAGGGGATCCACCGTTGTCTGCAGCGCCCGTCACCGTCGCACGCGTCCCGGCAGGCAACGGTGGCCACGACGGCTACATCCGTCACAGGAGCCGCGGGATCGCTCGCCGCCGAACTCGGCCGCAGGGCTGCCCGGACACGCCGATGCACCGAATCATGATGCGGGATCGGCCGATTCGTGCACTGCCCGACGGGTCGGACACCCGAGGCAGGAAGAGTGAAGGTGGGTTCATATGGCCACAAACGTGACGTCGTATGTCATGCGGGTATCGGACCTGGATCGTTCGATACGCTTCTACCGCGAGGTGTTCGAATGCTCGCAAGCACTGCGGGAACCAGACGCCGCGCTGCTCCTGACACCCTCCGGTTTCCAGCTGTACCTCTGTGTGAGCCGGCATCACGGCGCGCTACCGGTCGGTGGTATCGGTGTCGAGCAGATCGTCTGGTCGGCCGACAGCGAGGCCGAATTACATCGGATCGAGGGTCGCCTGCGTGAGCACTACAAGAGCACCTACACCCACACCCGCAACGGAATCACCTTCGTCGACGGTGTCGACCCGGATGGCATCCGCATGCTGATCACCCACCCGACCCCCCAGCAGCTTCCCCGCGAGGTGATCGATGACCGGTTCCGGTGAGACCAGCGAATCCGGCGCCGGCGTCGTATCGGTGCGTGCACCAGCCGGTGACGACCGCGGGGACCCGACTCGGCCCGGTGCCGATCGTGATGAACGGCCCGGCCGGCCAGACTATTTCGCGACCGTCAGCAGCACTGCACTGTCCTCGATCGCCTCGAGGCTGTGGCGGGCCCGCGGCACCACCAGCAGGTCACCATGGCGTCCTTCCCATGAGGTGTCCGCGCTGCGCAGCCGGACTCGCCCGCGCAGAACCAGCAGCGTCGCCTCGCCCGGATTGTCGTGCTCGGCCAGCTCGGCGCCGGCCACCAACGCGACCACGGTCTGCCGCAGCCGATGCTCGTGCCCGCCGTACAGGGTGTCCGCGGCGCGCCCCGCCGCGGCCGCACCGGCTCGCTGCAACAGTTCACGCGCCATCGCGTCCACCGAGAATTTCTCCATCACCGCTCCTTGCCTCCCATCCGACATCACTTCGATTCGTCATCTTCCCGCACCACCCGATCCCGGACCGGCAGGTCCCGGTAACCGGCTCTGCGACCGGGGGCATCGACATCGACGTCACCCTCATGTTCTCGATGCATCGCTACCGCGCCGACCTGCCGAGCGTCTCACCGGATCGAGACGGTGACCGCGATGGTTCCGGACAAGGTAGTGATAGTCGGTGCCGGTCTTGCCGGTACAAACCGCGCAAGCCTTGCGCGACAAGGGTTTCGAGGGTGCGGTGCCCCTGGCCGGCAACGAAGCCCACCGGTACGACCGGCCGCCGCTGTACAAGGACTACCTGCAGGGCAATACCAGCCGCGACAGTATCGACGTGCACGATCCCGGCTACTACCGCCCCGGCCGTACCACTCACCTATCCGACGGCCCTTCGTCGAGCCGCACCGAGAGGAAGTCGAACTGATGCCCGCCCACCTGAGTGTCGAACCAGTGATAGATCACGAATACCGCGTCCGCATCGACGAGGGCGGAGACCGCGTGGAATCCGAATTCGTCGTCGACCCCGGCGTCCTGGCCGAATTGGGCTTCGAACCCGGCGACGAGCAGCGCATCGTCGAACACACCGCCCGGTTTCTGGCCGATCATCAACCCGTGATCGACTTCCCGGCCCTGGTCTACCTCGACGAAGTCGCCGCGGCATACGGCGACTACCCGGTCGAGCTGCGCCGCAGAATGACACCACATCGCACCACCACGACGGCCGCCGGGCTCGATTCTGAGCAACTCCGGTGGCTGGGCGAGTTGAGTCGGCAACTGCGCGTCGACTCGATCCGCTCGAGCACCGCCGCTGGTTCCGGGCATCCCACCTCCAGCCTGTCGGCGGCGGATCTGATGGCCGTGCTGCTGGCCCGCCACCTCCGTTACGACTGGGCCCGGCCCGAGCATCCCGGCAACGATCACCTGATCTTCTCCAAGGGCCACGCCTCACCGCTGCTGTATGCCATGTTCAAAGCCGCGGGCGTGGTCAGCGATTCCGAACTGGTGGAGGGGTTCCGCCGTTTCGGGTCGCGATTGCAGGGCCATCCGACCCCGGTGCTGCCGTGGGTGGACGTGGCAACCGGCTCGCTGGGGCAGGGTCTGGCCTACGGTGTGGGCATCGCGCTGGCCGGCGCGCGACTGGACCGGCTGCCCTACCACGTGTGGGTGCTGTGCGGCGACAGCGAGATGACCGAGGGATCGATCTGGGAAGCCCTGGACAAAGCCGGGTTCTACCGGTTGAGCAATCTGACCGCGATCGTGGATGTCAACCGGCTCGGCCAGCGCGGCCCCACCGAACTGCAATGGCACCTCGACACCTACCAGCGTCGGGTCGAAGCGTTCGGGTGCCGCGCGATCGTCGTCGACGGCCACGACCTGTCCCAGATCGAGCAGGCATTCCACACCGCCCGGGGCGCGGACACCCCGACGGTGGTGCTCGCCAGGACCGTCAAAGGCAAGGGTGTTCCCGAGATCGAAGACCGCAACGGCTGGCACGGCAGGCCACTTCCGCCCGAGCCGGCCGAGGCCGCCGTGGCCGCGTTGGGCGGGCCGCGCGATCTACGCGTCAGCCCACCGCCACCGGCCCCCGTAGACCCGATCCCCACGCCCGTGGCGGCGTCGATCCCGATGCCCCGCTACGAGCGGGGAACCCGGGTCGCGACCCGGGTGGCCTATGGTGAGGCGCTGGCCGCGCTCGGTGTGCGAGACGACATCGTCGCCTTGGACGCCGAGGTCGGCAACTCCACCGGCGCGGACCGCTTCGCGCACGCGCATCCGGAGAAGTTCTTCGAGATGTTCATCGCCGAGCAACAGTTGCTCGCCGCCGCCGTGGGTGTGGCCGCCCGCGGCTATGTGCCCTACGCGTCCACGTTCGCCGCGTTCTGGTCTCGCGCCTACGACTTCATCCGCATGGCCGGTGTCTCCGGTGTCCACATCAACCTGTGCGGCTCGCACGCCGGCACCGAGATCGGCCCCGACGGCCCGTCTCAGATGGGGCTGGAAGACCTCGCCGCCCTGCAGGCGGTGCACGGTTCGACCGTGCTCTACCCGGCCGACGCCGTCGCCACCACCAGTCTGGTCGCCACCATGGCCGACATCTCCGGCGTGTGTTATCTGCGCACCACCCGCGGCGCCTACCCGGTGCTGTACGACACCGACGAACGCTTCCCTGTCGGCGGAGCCAAGATCCTGCGCGCCAGTGACGCCGACGTGGTGGCGCTGCTCGGTGCCGGCGTCACCGTGCACGAATGCCTGGATGCAGCCGACGCCCTCACCGGTGAGGGCGTCAGCGCCCGCGTGATCGACCTGTACAGCGTCAAACCCCTCGACGCGGACACTCTCGCCCGAGCCGCACATGACACCGGTGGGCGGCTCGTCGTCGTCGAAGACCATTACCCGCAAGGCGGTCTCGGCGCCGCAGTCCTGGCAGCGTTGGCCCGTCTCGAGATCCCGGCGCGCTGCGCGCACCTGGCCGTCACCGAGTTGCCCGGCTCCGGCACCCCTGCCGAACAATTGAACGCCGCCGGCATCTCGGCGCGCCACATCATCGCCGCCGCGCGCCGACTGGTCACCGCACAGCCATGACCAGCACCGTGCGACGAACACGGCCGCGAACAATCCTGGCAGGGATCGTCGATCACGGCACCATGCACGCACTGACGTAACGCGGGCCTTGCCTGCGCCGGCCGCCCCGGCAACGATGGGTACACCGCCCTCCGCATGGGTCGCACACGCTGTGAACACCGCATTGAACAGTCTCATCTGCGTTTCGCGAATGCCGACAGGAGCGTGACACGTTCTATGACAGAAGCCACCGAACAGTCCGGCACGACCACATCCGTCTCCGCTGGACCTCGACCGCACACCAGGCCGGCGCCGGTGCCCGACGGCTCGGTGCCGGTGATCGTCAAGATCGCCCGGTTCAATCCCGACGACAACCGCGGCTCGTACTGGGAGAGTTTCCAGGTGCCGGCACTGCCGACCGACCGAATATTGAACTTGCTCATCTACATCAAGAGCTACCTCGACGGAACCCTGACCTTCCGCCGTTCCTGCGCACACGGCATCTGCGGCTCCGACGCCATGCAGATCAACGGCATCAACCGGCTGGCCTGCAAGATCCTGCTCAAAGATCTGCTGCACCGCGACGGCTCCCCGGCCACGATCACGATCGCACCGCTGCGCAGCCTGCCCGTGGAAAAAGACCTGGTCGTCGACATGGAACCGTTCTTCGACCTCTACCGCGAGATCAAGCCCTATCTGATCACCTACGGCCCCGAACCCGAACGCGAACGGTTGCAGTCGCCGGCCGATCGGGCGCGTTTCGACGACACCACCAAATGCATTCTGTGTGCCTGCTGCACCAGTAGCTGCCCGGTCTACTGGGCCGAGAAGACCTATTACGGACCTGCCGCGTTCGTCAACGCGCATCGGTTCATCTTCGACAGCCGCGACAATGGTGCCTCCGAACGGCTCGAGATTCTCAACGAGATCGACGGCGTGTGGCGATGCCGTACCACGTTCAACTGCACGCAGGCCTGTCCGCGCGGCATTCAGGTGACCAAGGCGATTACCGAGGTCAAGCGCGCACTCATGTTCAACCGCTGACAACTACTACGAACGACCGGGCAAATCCGCTGTCGCCGTGCGTCGTTCGTGATCTCGGAGGTTCGGCCGGAAAAACGGGTGCGGCCGCTGTAGGGTCGAGACCGTCGCACAGGAATGATCACGCTGTGGATCCGAGGTGGTGGTCGGATGACAACGCCCGAGAACGGTGATCGCGTCCGCATGGCGCCCCTGCTGCCCGCGGGCCAGCCGGTGGAGTCGTTGCTGCGCAAGGCACAATTCTTCACTGCCGGGACGCCCTCACCGGACTATCGCGAGGTCCGGCGCGCCGGAGGACGGGCCGCCGAGGACTTCTACCGGGAGCGGTGGCGCCACGACAAGGTCGTGCGCTCCACCCACGGCGTGAACTGCACCGGTTCGTGCTCGTGGAAGATCTACGTCAAAGACGGCATCATCACCTGGGAGACCCAGCAAACCGACTATCCGTCGGTCGGCCCAGACTCTCCCGAATACGAACCCCGGGGCTGTCCCCGGGGCGCATCCTTTTCCTGGTACACCTATTCGCCGGCGCGGGTGCGTTATCCGTACGTGCGAGCGCCACTGTTGGAGATGTGGCGCGAGGCTCGCGCACGGCTCGGCGACCCGGTGCGCGCGTGGGCCGAAATCACCGGGAACCCAGCGAAATCCGCGCGCTACAAGTCGATGCGCGGGAAAGGTGGTTTCGTGCGGTCGAGCTGGTCGGAGGTGAGCGAGCTGATCGCCGCCGCGCATGTCCACACCACCAAGGAGTACGGGCCGGACCGGATCGTGGGCTTTTCCCCGATTCCGGCGATGTCGCAGGTCTCCTACTCCGCGGGTACTCGGTTTCTGTCGATGATCGGCGCGACGATTCTCTCGTTCTACGACTGGTACGCCGACCTGCCGCCGGCCTCACCGCAGGTGTTCGGCGACCAGACCGATGTGCCGGAGTCCGGTGACTGGTGGAACTCGTCGTATCTGATCATCTGGGGCACCAACCTGCCCATCACCAGAACACCCGACGCGCATTTCATGACCGAGGCGCGATACCGCGGTCAGAAGGTCGTCGTAGTCAGTCCCGACTACTCCGATCACACCAAATTCGCCGACGACTGGCTGGCCGCCGCGCCCGGAACGGACGGTGCTCTCGGTATGGCGATGGGGCATGTCATCTTGTCGGAGTTCTTCCGCGACAGACAAGTTCCCTATTTCACCGACTACGTCAAGACCTACACCGACCTACCGTTTCTCGTGACGCTGCGCGAACGCGACGGCGGCTACGTCGCCGACGGTTTCCTCACTGCGGCCGACCTGGGTGGTGACGTTGCGGAAGCCGAGGGCGCCGCACATCGAACGGTGGTGCTCGACGCGGCTACCCGCCGGCCCCGTATCCCCAACGGCAGTCTGGGATTTCGCTACACGGAGGCCGGAAAAGGCCGGTGGAACCTCGATCTCGGCGATATCGATCCGTGCCTGACCCTCTACGACACGCACGGTGAGTCGGTGCCGATCCTGTTGCCGCGCTTCGATATCGGTGCCACCGAGGGCGGAGATGTCGTCACCCGCGGGGTTCCGGTGACTCGTATCGCCGGCCGGGTGGTGACGACCGTGTTCGATCTGCTGATGGCGCAATATGCGGTACGGCGTCCCGGACTGCCCGGTCGGTGGCCGACCGGATACGACGACGCCGCTGAGCCATACACTCCGGCGTGGCAGGAGCACATCACCTCGGTTCCCGCGGCAGCCGCGATCCGAGTGGCTCGGGAATTCGCGCGCAACGCCGAGCTGTCGCAAGGCCGGTCGATGATCGCGATGGGTGCGGGCACGAACCACTGGTATCACTCGGATCAGACCTACCGCAGCTTCTTCACTCTGACGATGTTGTGTGGCTGCCAGGGCGTCAACGGCGGCGGGTGGGCCCACTATGTGGGGCAGGAGAAGGTACGGCCGCTGACCGGGTGGCAGCAGGTCGCGTTCGCGCTGGACTGGCAGCGCCCGACCAGGCATATGACGGGAACGTCGTTCTTCTACCTGCACAGCGACCAGTGGCGTTACGAGGGCTTCGATGCGGGTGAACTCGCCAGCCCGCTCGGCCGCGGCATATTCGCGGGCCGCACCTTCGCGGACTGCATCGCACAGGCGTCCAGGCTCGGGTGGACGCCTTCGTTTCCGACCTTCGATCGCAACCCACTCGATCTGGCTGACGAAGCAGCGCGGGCCGGTATGCCGGTGCGCGACTACGTCATTCGTGAGGTGGAGGCGGGGCGGTTGCGGTTCGCCGGCGAGGATCCCGACGACCCGCGCAATTTTCCGCGGGTGCTCACGGTGTGGCGGGCCAACCTGCTCGGCTCGTCGGGCAAGGGGATGGAATATTTCCAGCGGCACCTGGTCGGTTCCGACGACGCGGTCCGCGCCACCGAGGTCGCCGAGGACGCCCGCCCGGTCGACGTGGCGTGGCGCGAGGAGGCGCCGCGCGGAAAGCTCGATCTGCTCACCACGATCGATTTTCGGATGACGAGTACATGCACGTTCTCCGATGTCGTGCTGCCCGCGGCGACCTGGTACGAGAAGTACGACATTTCCACTACCGACATGCACCCGTTCGTGCACTCGTTCAACCCGGCGATCGCCCCGCCCTGGCAAACGCGCACCGATTTCGAGGCGTTCACCCTCATCGCCGAAGAGTTCTCACGCCTGGCCGCGACCCATCTCGGCACACGCACCGATGTCCTGGCGGCGCCGCTCACCCACGACACTCCGGATGAGACCGCTCAGCCCGGCGGCCACGTCGACGACTGGCGTGCCGCTCGCTCGTCGCCGGTGCCCGGCAAGAACTTTCCGAAGCTGATCACCATCGAGCGCGACTACGCCGCCGTGGCCGGGAAGATGCGCGCGCTCGGTCCGCTGGTGGACACCCTCGGCACCACCGTGAAGGGCATCACCTGGGTGCCCGAGGGTGCGGTGGAGTACCTGCGTCACGCCAACGGTGTCGTGCGTACCGGTGTCGGTGCCGGGCGGCCGTCGCTGGCTCGGGACGTGCACATGGCCGAGGCGATCCTTGCCTTGTCGGGTACGACCAACGGCGCCGTGGCGGTTCAGGCGTGGCGGGCTCTCGAGGCCCGCACCGGGCTGCGGCTGGCCGACCTCGCCGAGGAACGCGAGGGCGACCACATCAGCTTCGCTGACACCCAGACCCAGCCCCGCGCGGTGATCGCCTCCCCGGAATGGTCCGGGTCCGAGGCCGGCGGGCGGCGGTATTCACCGTTCGTCGTAAATATCGAGCGCCGCAAGCCTTTTCACACGCTGACCGGACGCATGCACTTCTTCCTCGACCACGAGTGGATCGCCGAATACGGCGACGGACTACCGACCTACCGTCCACCGCTGGACTACGCCCGGCATTTCGGCGAGCAGGGCCTGGCCGAGAAGGACCGCCCCGAGGTCACCGTGCGCTACCTGACCCCGCACTCGAAATGGTCGATTCACTCCGAGTATCAGGACAATCTGCACATGCTGCGGTTGTTCCGCGGCGGCCCGGTAATCTGGATGAGCCCGGTCGACGCCGCGAAAATCGGTGTGGCCGACAATGATTGGATCGAGGCGTTCAACCGCAACGGTGTCGTCACATGCCGGGCGGTCGTCACGCATCGGATGCCGCAGGGCACGGTGTTCATGTACCACGCCAAAGACCGGCAGGTGATGACACCGCACTCGGAGATCTCGGGCTGGCAGGGCGGTTCGGACAACTCGTTGACCAGGCTGGTGATCAAGCCGACCCACTTGATCGGCGGATATGCCCAATTGTCGTACGCGTTCAACTATTACGGCCCGACCGGCAATCAGCGCGACGAGGTAGCGGTGATCCGGCGCCGCAGCCAGCAGGTGCAGTACTGATGCGAAGGTGTCGACTTCAGGAAGGGCGGTAGCCGCGATGCGACCGATGGCTCAGGTGGCGATGGTGATGAACCTCGACAAATGCATCGGCTGCCACACCTGCTCGGTAACCTGCAAACAAGTCTGGACCAACCGGCCCGGCACCGAGTACGTGTACTTCAACAACGTCGAAACCAAGCCGGGTATGGGCTACCCCAAACGGTATGAGGACCAGCAGCAGTGGCGTGGCGGCTGGAGCCTGGACCGTCGCGGCCGGCTACGACTGGCGGCCGGTGGACGAGTCCGCAAACTGCTGTCGATGTTCTACAACCCGGATCTGCCCAGCATCGACGACTACGGCGACCCGTGGACATACGACTACCGGACCGCGTTCAACGGACCGCTCGGCAAACCGAACCCGAGCGCGCATTCGATCTCCTCGCTCACGGGCCGCGACATGGATCTGCGGTGGGGATCGAACTGGGAAGACGATTTGGCCGGAGCACCGGAGAACGCTTCCGCCGACCCGAACCTGGCCGGTCTCGGCGAGCGGGTGAAGATGGAGTTCGAGCAGGTGTTCATGTTCTACCTGCCGCGCATCTGTGAACACTGCCTGAACCCCTCGTGCGTGGCCTCGTGCCCGTCGGGGGCCATGTACAAACGCAGCGAGGACGGGATCGTGCTCGTCGATCAGGACCGCTGCCGAGGCTGGCGGTTCTGCGTATCGGGCTGCCCCTACAAGAAGGTGTATTTCAACCACCGCACCGGCAAGGCCGAGAAGTGCACACTGTGCTTCCCGCGCATCGAGGCCGGGCAGCCCACCATCTGCTCGGAAACCTGTGTGGGACGGCTACGTTACCTCGGGCTGATCCTCTACGACGCCGACAAGGTCCTGGCGGCCGCCACGACCACCGACCCCCAAGACCTCTACGAAGCCCAGTTGGACGTCTTCCTGGACCCGCACGATCCCGAGGTCATCGCTGCCTGCGAGGACGCCGGCATCCCGGCCGACTGGATGGCGGCCGCGCGCCGCTCGCCGGTCTACGCGCTGGCGGTGCGGCATCGGGTAGCGCTGCCGCTGCATCCGGAATACCGCACCCTGCCGATGGTTTGGTACATCCCACCGCTGTCCCCGGTCGCCGACGTCGTCCACGCCGCGGGATACGACGCACACAACCCGGACCGGGTGTTCGCCACCATCGACGCGCTACGCATCCCGATCGACTACCTGGCCAACCTGTTCACCGCCGGCAAAGCCGGCCCGGTGCGGGCGGCGCTGCGCAAACTCACCGCGATCCGGGCACTGATGCGGGCAGCACAGCTGGGCCCGCCGCCGGAGGACAACCTGGCGAGCAGTGTCGACGCGCAGGAGGCCGACCTCGAGGACCTGTACCGGCTGCTCGCGATCGCCAAATACGATGACCGCTACGTGATCCCGGAGGCCCATGCCGAGGACGCCGGACGGCTGCAGTCCCAGCATGAGCAGCTGTTCTGCAGCCTCGACACCGACGGCGGCCCGGGCATGGGCGGCGCCGGGCCGCAGGATATCGCCGGATTCCACCCGCCCGAGCACGTCGGTGACACAAGGACTTTCCGCGCCGACGACGGCAGAGTCCACTTCAACCTGCTCGGCTGGAACGGCACCGGCCCCGCCCCGCGACTGTTTCCCGACGGAGGTACCGCGTGATGCCGCGAGGAGACCGAGTCGGTGTCTACAAGCTGGCTTCGGTCCTGTTGGCGTATCCGACGGCGTCGTTGCGGGCCGGGGTGGATGAACTCGACGCCGCGGCCGCCTCGGCCCCGCGCACCTCACGCGACGCATTCGGCCGTTTCCTGACCTGGCTGCGCTCGACCTCACCCACCGCCGTAGCCGAACACTACGTCGCCACCTTCGATCTGCGCCGCCGCTGCGCGCTGTATCTGACCTACTACCGCCACGGCGACACCCGAATGCGCGGGATGTCGCTCCTGGAATTCACAACCGCCTACCGCACAGCGGGATTCGAACCGACAACCGCCGAGCTTCCCGACTACCTGCCGCTGGTCCTGGAATTCGCCGATCTTCACCCACGTGGCGAGGCGCTGCTGCGCCGCCACCGCGCCGATCTGGAATTGCTGCACCGCGCACTGGCGAGCACCGACACCCCCTACATCGCGGTCATCGAGGCGGTGGCCGCGCGGCTGCCCGCGCTGAGTCGCCGCGAACGTGCACTGGTCGATCGTGCGTGGGAGGCCGGCCCCCCGCGCGAGGACGTCGGCTTGGCCGCCACGATGCCCGACGGCCTCGGTGCACCGTTCGCACCACCCGAATACCTCAATGGCAGTGGCGATTTCGGTGTCGGAGCCGGTGCCGCGCTGCCCATCGTCGAATCGGTGGCCAGCTCCCGGGAGGGCCGCCGGTGAACGATCCCAGCGCATTCGACTACACCTGGTGGGTCGGGCTGCCCTACATGGCTATCGGCATCTTCGTCGTCGGACATATCTGGCGCTGGCGCTACGACAAGTTCGGCTGGACCAGCCGCTCGACACAACTGCAGGAACAGCGCCTGCTCAAATGGGGTGCGCCGATCTTCCACTACGGCACCTTCGCCGCCATCGCCGGTCACGTCATCGGCATTCTCGTCCCCGAATCGTTCACCCGCCGGCTCGGCATCCCGGAACAGGCCTACCGGTGGTTCTCCGCCACCGCGGGCACGATCGCCGCGGTCTTGGTCATCGGCGGGATCATCGTGCTCGCCGGGCGGCGGTTGCTGGTACCGCGGGTGCGCGCGACCACGACCCCGGTCGACTATGTCGCACTGATCCTGCTGCTGATCGTCGTGATCACCGGCGTGGCGCCGACGATCTTCGTCAACCTCATCGGCGAGGGCTACGACTACCGCACCACCGTCGCGTTGTGGTTTCGCGGACTGTTCGGCGGCAACCCCGAGGTGAGCTCGATGGTCGGCGCACCGCTGATCTACCGGATACACGCCACCGCAGCCTGGGCCATCTGGATCGTCTGGCCCTTCAGCCGGCTCGTGCACGCGTGGAGTCTGCCCGTCTGGTACCTGTGGCGGCCCTACATCGTCTACCGCGACCGCATCGCGACCGTGCCACACGAGCCCGGCACTTCGGGACGACGTTGGCGCAGTATCGGCAGCCGATACTGAGCCGAGACTGTTGGTTTCATCCGGCACCGTGGGGCATACAGTGAAGCAGTAGGCCCGACGCTGCCGGCGCAGCGATGGCGATGGCCGGCAGCCCCTATCAGGAGGCGCGTCACATGCCGGAATCGCCGTACCCGAACCGCAGCACCGAACACCCCGACGCAGCAGCGGTGGGGCGGCGGCCATGAGCGACAACAGTTTCGGAGCTCGCGCCGCGTGGAAGATCGAGGACCGAGAGTTCACCATCTACCGGCTCGACAGCGTTCCGACCGCGCACCGGCTGCCCTACGGGCTCAAGGTGCTGCTGGAAAATCTGATTCGCTGCGAGGACGGCCACCGCGTCACCGCCGACCAGGTCCGCGCCCTGGCCGCGTGGAATCCGGACAAGGTCGGTGCCACCGAAATCGCGTTCTCCCCGGCCCGAGTGTTGATGCAGGACTTCACCGGGGTGCCGTGCGTGGTGGACCTCGTCGCGATGCGCGATGCGATGACCGCGCTGGGTGGCGATCCGGGCCGGATCAACCCGCTGATCCCGACCGAGCTGGTGATCGACCATTCGGTGATCGCCGACGTCTTCGCCCGGCCCGACGCCTTCGCGATCAACGCGGAACTGGAATTCACCCGCAACGTCGAGCGCTACCAGTTGCTGCGCTGGGCGCAGCAGGCCTTCGAGAATTTCGCCGTCGTGCCTCCCGACACCGGCATCTGTCACCAGGTCAACCTCGAATATCTGGCGCGGGTGGTGTTCACCCGCGACGATCCGGACGGCGGACCACCGCTGGCATACCCCGACACCCTCGTCGGCACCGACTCGCATACCCCCATGGTCAACGGACTCGGCGTACTCGGCTGGGGTGTCGGCGGCATCGAAGCCGAGGCCGCGATGCTCGGTCAGCCGATGAGCATGCTGATCCCGCAGGTTCTCGGGATCAAGCTGACCGGCGCGCTGCCGGAGGGCACCACGGCCACCGACCTGGTACTCACCGTCGCGGAGTTGTTGCGTCACACCGGTGTGGTCGGCAAGTTCGTCGAGTTCTACGGTCCCGGCGTGGCGAATGTGCCTCTGGCGAACCGCGCCACCATCGGCAACATGAGCCCCGAATACGGTTCCACCTGCGCAATTTTCCCGATCGACACGGTCACCCTGGACTACCTGCGGCTCACCGGTCGCCCGGAGCAGCAGATACGACTCGTCGAGGCATACGCCAAGGAGCAGGGGCTCTGGCACGACCCGGACCACGAACCCGACTACAGCCAGCGCATCGAGCTGGACCTGTCGACGGTGGAGCCGTCCATCGCCGGGCCCAAGCGTCCCCAGGACCGCATCCCGCTGGCGCGGGCCCCGCACGCCGTCGCGTCCCTGCTCGACAGCCAACCGCCCGTGCCCGCGAAGGCCGGGCTGGACGAGGCCTCGGGCGAGTCGTTCCCGGCCAGCGACCCGATCGCCATCGACCACGACCGAGCCGTCGACGGACCGAACGCGCCCTGCGATTGCGGGCACGCACACCCATGGCGCTCCGCGCCACAGGAAGTGAGTTTCCCCGACGGGACGACCGCCACAGTCGATCACGGGGATGTCGTGATCGCAGCGATCACCTCGTGCACCAATACCTCCAACCCGTCGGTGATGATCGGGGCAGCACTGCTGGCGAAGAAGGCGGTGGAGAAGGGCCTGAGCGCGAAACCGTGGGTCAAGACCTCCCTGGCACCGGGTTCGCGGGTGGTCACCGACTACTACGAGCGTGCCGGGCTCACCTCCTACCTGGACAAGCTCGGATTCTCGCTGGTCGGCTACGGGTGCACCACCTGCATCGGCAACTCCGGGCCGCTGATCCCGGAAGTCAGTGCCGCCATCACCGCCGGCGATCTCACCGTGTGCTCGGTGTTGTCGGGCAACCGCAACTTCGAAGGCCGCATCCACCCGGAAACACAGATGAACTTCCTCGCCTCGCCACCGCTTGTCATCGCGTATGCGCTGGCCGGCACGATGCGTGTCAACCTGCTACGCGACCCGCTGGCCACCGCTCCCGACGGAACGCCGGTATACCTGCGCGACATTTGGCCCAGCACAGCGGAGATCGAGGACGTCGTCGCCACCAACCTGCGATCGCAGATGTTCACCCGTGGCTACGCCGACGTCTACACCGGCGACCAACGCTGGCGGAATCTCGACGTCGCGGCCGGCCAGGTCTTCAACTGGGACGACGAATCAACCTACGTCCGCCGCCCGCCCTACTTCGAGCACATGACCCGAGACCCCCAACCGATCGAAGACATCACCGGTGCCCGGGTATTGGCGCTGCTCGGTGACTCGGTGACCACCGATCACATCTCCCCAGCAGGAGCGATCAAACGCGACGGTCCCGCCGGAACCTATCTACAGCAGCACGGCGTCGCACCGGCCGACTTCAACTCCTACGGCTCACGCCGCGGCAACCATGAAGTGATGATCCGGGGCACCTTCGCCAATATCCGGTTGCGCAACAGACTCGCCCCCGGCACCGAGGGTGGCGTCACCCGCCACCTGCCCGGCGGAGAACAGATGAGCATCTTCGATGCCGCGACCGCATACGCCGCCGAACGGGTGCCGCTGCTGATCCTCGCCGGAACCGAATACGGCTCCGGCTCGTCACGAGACTGGGCCGCCAAAGGCACACTCCTTTTGGGCGTGCGGGCAGTGCTGGCCGAGTCGTTCGAGCGGATCCATCGGTCCAATTTGATCGGCATGGGCGTGCTGCCGCTGCAATTCGCCGACGGCCGATCGGTGCAGACACTCGGATTGACCGGCGAGGAAACATACTCGATCACCGGGCTCACGCAGTCCGCCACCGCACATGCGTTCCCGCGTCAGGCGATCGTCCGCGCGGTCGACAACGCCGGAAACGCAAGGGAATTCACCGCCACCGTACGCATCGATACTCCCGCAGAGGCCGCTTACTACCGCCACAGTGGCATCCTGCACTACGTCCTACGCCAGTTGCTCACCGACTGAGCCGCAACAGCGAGGTGTGACCACATGACGCCATGCGCCTCGTCGGCGCACCGAACCGCCGCCACCACGCGACCGCCGATCCGAGTCGAATGAGTCGGGAAAGGAGTGGGGCGATATCGGCGTTCGCACGCCGCGTCCTCGACGTGATCGACCAGATTCCGCCCGGCCGGGTGATGTCCTATGGCGCGATCGGCGACCTGGTCGGCGCCGGTCCCCGGCAAATCGGCCGGGTCATGACCGCCTGGGCCGACGAGACCCACTGGCATCGGGTCGTGCGCGCCGACGGCACGCCCGCGTCGTGCCACGCCGGCAGCGCCGCCGACCTCCTGCGCGCCGAAGGCACCCCGATGCGCGGGAGCCGGGTGGACATGACGCGCGCGCGGTGGAACGGCCCGCCCGATCACCCGGGCATCGACGGATAGCTGACTCGTGTTCCACTGACCACCGCGAAGCTTGTCATCACCGCCGGTGTCAGCTGCGCCGCACCCATGATGTGCTGTACCTCGATGCCCCGCACGAGAAGTGCGTCGGCAACGAGGCGGCGATGACAGCGCCAAAAGACAGCCTCGGCGCACATGATGGCAACGACACGTTCCGCCGCCAGCGCGACAAGTTCCTCGATCGCCTCCTCGAATGAGGGCGTCTGCATATAGTCGGCGTATCCGCGAAAGGACGTGTTGCGCCATCCGGTGTTGATCGAACATTCCGCCGGTTTGCGTAGTCCGCCCAGCCCCGGCATCGGCCGGTAGTCGATACCAGCGGCGGCCAGCGATCCCGCGAGCCGGTCGATGTGGAACTGAGGATTGTGCCGAGACTTGGGCACGGTCCGGATGTCTGCCACCACACCGATGCCGACATGCTGCAGTATCCCGATGAACTCCGTGATGGCACGGGTGGAATGGCCGATGGTGTAAACGGTCGACATGGCCCTCCGGAGGTTGGTCATAGTGCCGTCTCGGCAACAGGTTTCATCGGACGGTGCAGTCGCGAGCTCGGCGGGGGTGTGCCGGCACTTGCGCGGAATCGTCGAGAATCTCCGAAAGATACCGCGTGGGCGTGGCGCTCTCCTACACAGGCTCGAACAGACAGCTCCCAGCCCCGGCACCGGAGTGCCGGCCCGTGGTGGCCTCGTACTCGCGCGGCGGGGTCGTAGTGCCCTAGCAGCTGCTGAACGTATGTCTGACGATGACGTCATGGCCTTCGATACCGACACCGGTGTCGCGGCCGTGCCGGTGGTCGCTTGTTCGGGGTTGACCAAGGATTTCGGTGGCGGCCGCGGTGTCTTCGATCTGGACTTCACGGTGGGACGCGGTGAGACGTTCGGTTTCGTCGGCCCGAACGGTGCCGGAAAGACCACGACGATCCGGCTGTTGATGGATCTGGCCCGTCCCGATCGCGGACACGCTCGCTTGTTCGGGCTCGACTCACATACCGACAGTGTCGCCATCAAGCGCCGGGTCGGCTATCTGCCGGGTGAGCTGGTGCAAT